>CADCQX010000086.1 GCA_902803695.1 Oscillospiraceae bacterium | reverse complement strand
TTCAGCGAGAACTCCTGATCTTGCACATGAACGCTTAAATCTGCGAAGCGCACTATCAAGGGACTCATTCTCCTTAAGTCTGATTTCTGACATTCTTTATCCCTCCTCTCGTGCGTAGAAATATAACGGAAGGGATTATACTAAAAACTTGATATCAAGTCAACAAATACTTGAAAACAGGGATTCAGCAATTTCTTGTTTTTTACTTTTCCGTGTTTTCGAGAGCCCTGATGCTTTTTCGAAAAAGCAAAGACAATGATACCACGGTAAGAAGGATACCCGCAACCATAATGACTGCACCGGAACCTCTTCCGACGCTTATACCGGCGGCTTTTGCCGTTACATCGGCAAGGACTCCGGAAGCTGCAAAAGCTACGACATAACCCAGCTGGGATATGAATCCGATGATGCCCCACGCTCTTCCCTGCGTTTCCTCAGGAATATTGATCCTGATCAAATAATCCAGGCTGTTATTGGCGATCGGGAGCATGGCAAAGAAGAAAAATCCTGCGATCGTCATGAAGACCACGTTTTCCTTAATACCGAACAGGGCCATTCCGATGCCGCTTAATGCAAGAGAGATGGAAAGGAGCTTAACAAAGTGATTCTTGATGCCCAGGGCGCCCAAAATAACGCTTGTAACAAGCATTCCGCTGGCGCAGATGGTCTCGAGTGTTCCCAGTGTCTTCTCGTCTTTGAAAGCCAGTACCATCGGCTCAGACAACGTCATCATTATTCCGATAAAGCATGTGATAACGGATGTCATGATTATGAGAGTCATAATGCCTTTCTTGGCCTTGATGGCTGCAAAGCCCTCTTTGATGCCATTTTTGAGCGATACATTCTCATCGATCTTCTTGCTCTCGATACCCTTTCTTACGACTGCAGTCGTTGTAACCGTAAGGAAGAATGTGCAGATGTCGATGATCAAAAGAAGCTTAATGTCGCTTACCGCCATAAGAAATCCTGCTATTACAGGAGACAGAAGATATCTGGCACTGCCTGCGATACTGACAAGACCGTTGGCTTTGGAATATTCGTCTTTGGTAAGCATATCGGTTACCGTTGCCTTGTAAGACGGTTCCAGAAGTGCCGAGAAAATGGAACTTATCGTAACACCTATGCAGATATCTAAAAGGGTTGCTCCGCCCATGAACATGCGGATCAGGATATATACGAGTCCGATGGCAGAAAGACCGTCTCCGAGCATCATCAGAGTCCTTCGGTCATAGCGGTCGGCGAGGATTCCCGCAGGTACGCTTAATACCAGCATCGGAAGAAAAGCCAGAAGTGTAACAAGTGATGTACAGGCCGCACTTCCGGTCTGCTTATAGACATAAACGCCGAGACCGAAGCTGGTAAGACCGCCTCCGATGGAGGAAATGAATTCGCCTGCCCAAAGAAGCAGGAATTTCTTGAAATTGGATCTCTCTGACATAATACTCACCCCGTGTATTACTTATACCAGGATAGTATCAGTCAATTTATTAAATAATCATTAAACGCCGAAATGGTCAGTCCTGAGGAAATATCTCATTAAATCCGCTTCTTACAAATATCACGACACAAGTCGAGTATTTTGTATTCACATCCCATTTATGTGAAAAAGCATAGATCTTCAGATCCTTATCATATGTGGCATAATAATTATCATAGAATTTTCCTCCCTGAAGGATCGCATCATATCCCGGAGTCCAGTATGACATTATTTCATCGTATATTTCCTTATCCAGACCCAATTCTTCAGCAGTTTTACTACTGAGATCTTCTCCCGTTATGAACTCTCTATAGTCCTCATCCGAGATCTTATCAGTATGTATCCTGTGAATGCTGTTAAAATCATAACCCGGAAATGCTGCTTTCTCGATGGAATCATAATCCGTTCCATCATTGTAATCACCCGGGTGATTGGCATCGATAAAAACAAATGAATCCTGTTCGTCTAATTTCCTTTGCATGACCGTATCGATTATAAAATCATCAGTTACATCACTATTGCAATAAACATTAAACTGCATCTCTATCGGACTTTCCACATCACTAAACTCAAGAGGAAATCTGACTTCCCTTCTCTCTTCATAATGCCTCTTTCCAAATGACTCACCGTAAACATCATATCCTCCGTCTTCTCCCTCAAAGGCAAGGAAGCTGCCTCCCTTTAAGGATCCTGATAACGGATATAAAAATCCTGTATAACATCCGTTCTCGAAAAGTTCATCATAACTGCAATTCTCACATTTGTAGACGGCAAGAAAGTAGATGTTATTACGTCCATCTATTCCTCCGGTTACATGCTGGGCATCATATGTGATCGTATATATCTCACCCGGTTTTACTTTGCACAATCCGTCAGTTTTGTAATAACCGTACTTTTCCTCATTGACCGGCACCAGCAATGTCTCTTCTTCTCTCTTGATGGCGATAAAATGATCCGTCTCATTTTCTTCTGTCCAATACGAGATACCATCTGCAGCATTGCTTTTTTTGTTCATATATGGTTTGCCGCTCTTTTTAACTAAACGGCAGGAACCAAACGAAGCACAGACGGCAACTAAAAATATAACAGATATTAATTTCTTGATCACAGATAGCATCCCCCTTAAGATAACTTTCGTATCTTAATCATAGGACTAATACTTTCCACTAAAAAGGAATATGGAACACATTACAATTATAGAGTAATAACTTACAAAAAAAGGAATAAAAAGGGAGCCCCGCAGGGCTCCCCAAATCCTAATCGCGTAACAACGGCTTTACTGTGAAGGATAACCAATCAGGAAGGATCAATAGGCCGGTTCAATCAAACCGTAGTTGCCGTCCTTACGCTTGTAAATTACACTTACCACGTTGGTATCAGCATCCAAATAAACCAAGAAGTTATGCCCTAGCATTTCCATTTGTAAAATTGCGTCTTCCGAAGACATTGGTCTTAATTCGAATGTCTTTCTTCTAATTATCTTCTTCTCCTCCTCAAAGTCCTCAAAATCGAAATCAGAATCTGCTTCGTCTTCAAGGTAGCTTACGATCTGCGGGTAATCTTTCTTCTGCTTTAAGAATTTAGTCTTCTGTCTCCTTATCTGTGATTCAAGCTTATCGATTGTTCTATCAACTGCTGTAAGGATCTCTTCATCTCTGGACTCTGCTCTGTAGATCCTGTTGTTAAGTTTAAGAGTGATCTCTACGACCATTCGGTCTCCCTCAGGTCTGATTCGTATATTGAAGGTGCCTTCCTCACCAAAGTACTTGTCGAATTTGCTCATCTTGTCGGCAATCTTCTTTTCAAGTCTCTCTCCGATACGAATGCCTTTTCCCTGCGTAGTGATCTTCATATAATCACATCCTTCCCGTGATGTTTTCTAGGGGACTTTTGTCCTTAAAACAATTATAATTCATAACTTGTTTACAGATTGTAACAGTCATAACCACTTTATTTTTCAAAAAATGTTATAATAAAAAAGATGGGGCTTAAGAATGACTTAAGTCCCATCTCTATTATCCGAATATTGATATTATTCCTCAGAGTCCTCTGTCTTCTCAGGCTCAGATGGCTCTTCAGGAGTTTTCTCAACCGTTTCTTCAGCAACTTCTTCCTTCACTTCTTCGACAACCGGCTCTTCAACCTTAGGTTCTTCAATAGCAGGTGTCTCGATAACTGGCTCAGCCTTAGAAGGCTTTACTTCACCCGGAGCATTCTCTGAACCAGGTTCAAACTTGGCACCGCAAGCAAAACAAAATGCATAAGCAAGCATGTTCTCCTTACCGCAGTTAGGGCAAAGCTTAAGTCCCTTGGCAAAGAGGATCTTGAGCTCGCAATCCCTGATCTCGTCATAAAGATCGCTTACTGCCTCACAACGTGTGTTGATGTCCTTTGTTACGTCAACGGACATATCCTTATATTGTCCATAGTAAAGTCTTCCGATCTGATCGAAATACTTTGCTATTACTCTGTTCTTTTCTTCGATAGACTTCTGGTATCCTGAAATGACCTTAGTCTTTGGATCAAAAATTGCCATTTATAAATCCTCCTCAAGGAAAACGATCAAGATAGATTATACACTATCCCGTCTATTTTTGCTCGTTATTCTTTATTCCCGGAAACCGCCATATAATTGTCCAGGTATCTCTCTTTAGGTCTGTTGGACATTATGATTCCGCTGGACATAACACAGATACTCGTGAAGATACCTACTACGGCAGGTACTTCTGCCGAATGGATAATGCCGAAATATGACATGGATGTATAAAGAACAGGAACGATGGATAAAGATGCATCCACTATTCCAATGACTTTCATAACTCTTATGACCGGGGTCTCTTTTCTTCTGGTAATGATAAGTCCGTAGATAGCAAAAGCATTTTTGAAAACAGCAAATGTCATGAAGCAGTATACCAGGACTCCTCCAACCAAAACGACGTCTCCGACAAGATACATCCTAAGACAAAGGGCAAGATATGAAGCACCGATAAGAAAGATAAATCCGCCGCTTCTGTTGTGGATCGCAAATTCTATCTCAAACTTTTTGACGGAGTCTTCTATATTCTTGATATAGATATAGTTCTTCATGGTCTTGTATCTGGCAAATCCTAAAAAGACAAAATAAACAGCATGCAAAACAAGCCAGAATGATTCAAGATAAAAACCGAAGATCAATTTAAAAATGGCCAGTATCGTGTTGGCGACAATAGAGAGCGCAATAAGAGATACATTAATATCCTTATCTTCGACCCTGATCTTGATCCTTTCAATGATGTTGTGTTTGCAAAATCTATACATTTCCCTTAATTGCTCTTCAAAAAAACATTAATTATATTATGGAACAACAATATTATTCCGCAATCCCTTAGAAGTTATAAGCATCAAAGCATGTTCTTTGAATAATTGAACAAAATGACGATTACTTAAAGTATTTATTCTCAAAATTAAAGACCGTCAAAGGCTTACTGTAGTAGTATCCCTGAAGAACGTCAGCACCCATGTCACGAATAACTTTTGCCTGGTTCTCATTCTCGACTCCCTCAACGCAGACCTGCTTTTTGATGGAGTGCGCAAGCATCGTGATAGCTGAGATAAATGACCTGTTAAATGCGACGGTATCCATATCATCAACGAATGCCTTATCGATCTTGATCTCATCGACAGGAAGTTCTCTTAAGTAGTTAAACGAGGAATAACCTGTACCAAAGTCATCCAAAGCGATCCTTACATTCTCGTTTCTTAGCCTTATGAGATTCTGACGGCACATCGCGATGTTTCTCATGAGGGATGTCTCCGTGATCTCCAAAAGGATATTCTTCGGAGAAAGATTGTATCTCGCGAGAACATTCAATACATCGTTGGCAAAATCCCTTCTTACGAGGTCGTCAGCCGTAACATTGATATGAACATAGAAATTCGGATCAGCGCCGTTGGCGAGCCACTGTGCACACTGACCGATAGCTTTATCCAGGATCCAGGAACCTATTATCTCCATCTGGTCGGTTGACTCAAGAGCGTTAACGACTCTTTCAGGGTTAACGAGTTCACCGTTAGGAGCAACCCAGCGGAGGAGTGCTTCCGCACCGCCCAAGGTTTCCGTCTTTGCATTGATGAGAGGCTGATAATATAGCTGGAAACTATCCATGTTATTACGGATCGACTGGGAGATCTGAAGTTCGAAGTCCAATCTCTCCTTAAGTTCTCTCTTATCTACCGGCGAATAGATGGCATACTTAAGCTTCTTATCCTGCTTAACCTTGTGAAGTGCGATCTCGGCATTAACGAGAAGTTCGTCAACAACGGAACCGCAGGACGGATAGATAGCAGCGGAGAGGCCGTATGTAACAAAGAATGAGCCTCTGCCCATCTCGAGCGGCTGGATACTTTCTTCCTGAAGATAGCTCATATACTCGGCTACCTTTATCCTTGAAGCATGAGGCCACAGGATACAGAAGATATCGACACCGATGTGATAGATGGATGCTCCGTCAGGAAGATGCTTCTGGAGCATGTTACCGACAGCGATCAATATCTCGTTTCCGGCAGATCTTCCGTAACGGTCATTATATGAATGGAATCCGTTGATATCGATAAGAACAACTGCGGCAGAGAGAAGATCCTTGTTCCTGAATATGAGTTCAGCGTCGGAGATAAGTCTCTCACGCGTCGGGAATCCTGTAAGTTCATGACATGATGCATTACGCTCAACGCCCTCTCTTACCTCGTTCATTCTCGTAAGATCGAAGACTGTACCTACGATCATGAGGGAATGTCTTGTGTTATCAAAGAAACTCTTGCCTCGGCAGGCTATCCAGATATTCCTGTCTCCTTCAACAGGTACACGGAACTCAACGGAGAATTTCTCTTCCTGGCCGTCGACAACCTGATGCATGATATCTCTGAAACGCTTACGGTCTTCAGGAACGATCTTGGAAGCTATGAGCTCAATAAGTTCACCGTCCTGTTCCGTAGGAATTCCCGGAAGTATCTCGTGAATGTTTTCGGAGAAAACGATCTTACCGATCCTGTAGTCGGCATAGAAGGTAATAGCTGATGTACCTTCGATAAGATTGGTCCTTATGGACTCATCCTCGACAAACCCGGTGATATCACTGAAAGAACCTGAGATATACTGCGGATCTGCGCCCGGAACACCGTCTTTATCGGCATCGGAAAGGCCGTTGGCGTGAAGATGGATCTGTCCCCTGTTGGCAGAAAGGAATCTGTATGTACCGTCAAATTCGACGGATTCATGATGGATAAACTGCTTGATCTCATCACGGAGTCTCTCAACATCGTCCTGATGGACAAATCTGTATATCTCGTTGGAGGCATTTTTTATCTTCCATGTTGGGAGATCGAAATCCTCCATGATCCTGTCATTTACGTATAGGGCATCGCTTATAACGTCATATGTGAAAAGGTAATCGTTTATGCCTTTGCTGAAAAGCTGGCAGGCCATACGATCGCGAAGTGTCCTGGATCTGTCGACCAAAACGCCGAAGATGTAGTTTTCCTTATCGACGTGGATAAGCTGCATGTATGCTTCAACTTCCAGGATCTCAAACTGGGATTTACGTATGCTGTGGGAGATGGAGATGTGATCAACATTGGAGAAGACCAGATCCTTAAATGCGTTCTGATACTTTGCCCCGATCTCTTCCCTCTCGGTTTCAGGTATGAACTGAAGGAAAGACGTAAGAAGAACATCCTGTGACGCCAAAGATCCGAGGATCCTTCTCATTCCGTCACTGAAATACATTCTTTCTTCTCTCGGGATAACGATAAAATTGCATATGGAAAGGTCAGAGAAAAGAGGTTTAATCTCTTCAACTGCAGTCATATCTAAGATCCTGAGCATCTCTTCTCTGGATCTGTAAAGGTCAGATTGCATCTCGTTCAATTTTGCGACTCCCCTAACAAGCAATGCTAAAGTTTATTTTAACAGATTCAGGGTATATGAGTACAGTTCTTTTTTACTTCTTCCCGTAAGTTTTGCAAGCTTGGCAGCCGTTTCTTTTGTGGAACATCCCTCATCCAAAAATTTTCTGGCCATAGCTTCGATATCGATATCCTGATCCTCTGAGGATGTTTTCTCGCTCGTAGGTTCAAGACAGATAACAAATTCGCCCTTTGGAGGAGTATCGGTAAAATACTCCTTTGCTTCAGACATCTCAAGCCTTACGACCTGCTCGTATTTTTTTGTAAGTTCCCTGCAGAAAGCAGCCTTACTTTTCGAAAAGCCTGATGCGCATAGGTCATCTATGGTCTTAAGAAGTCTGTGCGGAGCTTCGTAGATAATGATGGTCTCGTTATAAGATCTCAGAGCCTCAAGCCTCTCCTTACGCTCTTTGGCAGGAACAGGAATAAAGCCTTCAAAATGATAATATCTGGTATCCAGACCGCTTAGGACAAGAGCTGTGATGGCAGCTACAGGTCCGGGAACTGTCGTAACCGGAATATCCTCTTCGATGCATAGCTTAACGAGGTCAGAGCCCGGATCGCTGATGCAGGGCATTCCCGCATCGGATACGAGGACGATATTCTGTCCTTCTTTAAGCTTACTGATAAGAACGGGGCCCTTGGCCGCTTTGTTGTGTTCGTGATATGAAAAGAGGTTTGCCTTGATGCCGAGATTTGAAAGGAGAAGTCCTGTCCTACGGGTATCTTCACATGCGACGAGATCGGCAAATCCGAAGACTTCCCTGGCTCTTTCCGAGACATCTCCCATATTTCCTATCGGTGTTCCAACCAGATAAAGCAATCCAAATACCTCTGTTTCTTAAATCTGTGATGATTATACCATCAAATAAAACAATCGTCGTGAAGGTCGTTATATATATGTTTTGTGTACTCCGTCATCACCGAGCCGTCCTCTGTCTTCTCGTTGAGGATCAAAGGCGGAAGGATCTTAAGTTCCGTGCTCTTGACTCCGCGCTTGCCGGCAAGAAGGATCATGGAAGCCTGCTTGTCGGAAAAGGAGTGGACCGTAAGAAGTCTTTCAGGTGATATGCCCGCTCTTGAAAAAGCTTCGAGGCAGTCCTTCAGACGGTTGCCCTTCATGATCATCACAACAAAACCTGATGAGGGAATTACTCTGGAAGCAGCACAGTCAACGAAATCCTGAAGGCTGCCGTTTTCTTCGAAGCGGCCGTTAAGGCGCTCGATGGATTTTTCTTCGGATGCTGCCGTCCCTCTTTCCTTGAGGAAGAACGGTGGATTAAATACTACGATATCGTACTGCTTATTCTTTACTTCAGGACACAGTTCGCGGATATCGCAGTTATATGCGTTAAGTCTCTTACCGAGATCATTGAGCTTAATGTTTTCGAGAAGGACCTCATAAGGGGCCTTCATGAGTTCCACGGCATCGACTGTCGTCTGTTCCTTCCTGCCGAGGATAAGAAGCGAGCAGGCGCCGCAGCCGCTTCCGAGTTCCAAGACTTTGCAGGGTTTGGCGGTGACTTTGCCGAGATTGCCGGATGTGCCGCTGCGGACGAAGGATGATGCGAACCAGGCCAAAAGTGCACTATCGGTCCCGAACCTGAAACCGTCCTTGAGCTGGTACATCTTAAGGCCCGCGCGTTCCAGGTCTTCTAATGTGCACTTTTCAAGAATGCTCTTAACCTCGTCCATTACCCTTTCCTCCGACTGATACTAAAAAGGACTGCCTCCAAAGAGACAGTCCTCGTTTTTTAGCTTTCTCTTGATTACTCAGCTGCGATTGCAGATACCGGGCAGTTAGCCTCACAAGCACCGCACTCTACACAAGCAGAAGCATCGATGTTGTACTGTGTATCTCCCTGGGAAATAGCACCAACTGGGCATCCCTCAGCACATGTTCCACAAGAAATGCATGCATCAGAAATTACATAAGCCATAGACATTACCTCCTGAAGTATTTTTGCACAAACTCATTATACACTATTATTGTCCGAAAATAAGAACAATTTGTAACAATTACAATCCGTTTTCGGACTCGTCCTCTATGATGATTGCATCATCATTCTCCTGCTGCCTGGCAGGACAGTCTTTTTGGCAGTTGTTGCAAGGCCTATCCTGATCATTCATATGACTGTTCAAAGGCTCAAGCTGTGCCCAATCGAAAACTTCAACCTCAGTTTCTTCCTCAGTCTCAAACTTGACGGTAACTTTTTCGAGAAGGAGGTTAACATCGGAAACGATACCTGTTCCGTGCGGAGTCCTGATCTTCTTACCGTTTTTCGGAAGTCTCTTGTGGGCATCCTCATATGCTTCCTTCTCAAACTGGAGGCAGCACATTAAACGTCCGCAGGAACCGTTGAGCTTTGTCGGGTTAAGGGACAGGCCCTGATCTCTGGCCATACGAAGCGATACAGGAGCGAAGTGATCAAGGAATGTGCAGCAGCAAAGCTCCCTTCCGCATACACCGATACCGCCGACGAGCTTTGCCTGGTCTCTGGAACCGATCTGACGAAGTTCGATCCTAGCCTTGAAAGCTGCTGCGAGATCTTTTACGAGTTCACGGAAATCCACGCGGTTATCAGATGTAAAGAAGAACACGATCTTCTTGCCGTCGAAGGCGAAAACTGCATCTACCAGATTCATGTTGAGCTTATGCTTGTCGATGAACATCTGGCACTTCTCGTATGCCTCTTTTTCTTTTTCCTTCTTGACCTGATATCTCTCGATCTCCTTGTCGGATGCGAGTCTTAATACAGGAAGGATCTCCTCCTGAAAATTCTTGGTGTCGAGGTCGTAAGCCTCTTCAACGACATGGGCAAGATCGAGTCCCAGAGAGGTCTCTACCATTACCGCATCGCCGATGTTGAGTTTCATGTTATCGCAGGAGAACTTGTAGCTCTTTCCCGCATCATGAAAACGGACGTTTACTATCTTAGTCATGTTTTAACTCCTTCTTTAAGCCAAGGAGCAGATCGGTTATCACGTAGATGTTATTAACATTCAGTTCAAGTCGTTTGAAGACCGTGTTAACGTGTCCGGATGCCTTGGCTAACTTATTGAGATCGATCGAAGGGTTTGAATCCAGGAACTTCAGGAATTCTTCCCTGCGATCGGAATTTTTTATAAATTTGCTCTTCTTATCCTTACGAAGGATACTGAGATCACCCAATATCCACAGGATAAAGAGCATAAGTTCCTCTATATTATCAGCATTCGAAGTAAAATACGAATATCTGTCGTCCAGCACGTCTGTGTAGCTTTCCTTACCGATATTCATTACCAGTTCTATCATCTTATCCCTCATGACAGGCAGTTCCTCATCACCCAGAAGATCTACTGCCTTACCTATGGAACCTGCTGCGAAATCGCAGGTAAACTCGAGATCGCTCTTTCTGAATTTACCGCTAAAGTCCTCTTTGTTCTTCTTCTGAAGGACTTCCATGATCTCAGCTTTACTGTAGTTCTGAAGCTTATACTCGACAGTTCTCGACAATACTGTAGGAAGAAGGCTGTCAGCCTCCTCACAGATAAGGATAAAGTTGATATTTTCAGGCGGTTCCTCAAGAGACTTCAGAAGCGCATTCTGACCTGCCTCGTTAAGCTCGTCACCTTCGATCAGATAGACCTTACGCTTGGAGATCTGGGAGCCGATCCTTATATCAGAAACGACCCTGTTTCTAACATCCTCGACCTTGATCGCCTTCTTGTTCGGATCAAAGAGATGGATAAAGTCAGGATGAGTCTCCGCGTCAAAGTAAACACAGTTGTTACACTTGCCGCAGGCACCGTCATCAGTCGGTTCAGAACACAAAAGAGCCTTCGCGAACTCCTTGGCGAATTCGTGACGGCCGCTTCCCTTCTCACCCGTAAAGAGCACTGCGTGACTCGGGTCACCCATGAACTCGTGCTTCAGACGGATCTTTATCTCGTTTTGTCCTGTAAGTCTTTGAAAACTCACTTATATTCCTCGTAATACTTTTTTACCTTCTCGAAAACAACGGAAGGTTCGTCTTTTCCGTCGATGACCTTGATCCTCGAAAACTTTTCCGCTGCCTCAAGGTATCCCTTACGTACGTCTTCCTGAAAAGCCGTTCCCAGCGCTTCCATCCTGTCGTCAGCTTCGCCTCTTATGCCTCTACGCTCTAAAGCGACGCTTACAGGAATATCGATAAGGAACGTAATATCAGGTTCAAGTCCTGCCGTAGCAAGATCGTTTAGCAGCAGGACCTTATCTGCGCCGAGTTTTCGGGCATAGCCCTGATAAGCATATGTGGAATCAAAGAACCTGTCGCAAAGAACACATGTGCCCTTCTCGAGAGCAGGTCTTATGACTTCCTCAGCGATCTGCGCCCTGGCTGCCTCGAAAAGGAGCAGTTCAGTCAAAGGTCGCATACTGTCGTTCTTCTTATTTAGAAGTATTTCTCTTATCTTCTCGCCGATGACAGTTCCGCCCGGCTCACGGACTACGATAAAATCAACGCCCTGAGTTTCCAGATATTCCTTGAGCATCTGGAACTGAGTGCTCTTGCCGCATCCGTCGATTCCTTCAAATGTAATGAAAAGTCCTCTGTTCAAAACGGTGACCTCTCTTAATCAAGCTTAACGTTACGGATATCAGCGATCTCGAGCCAGATCTCTTTCTCGATACGCTCGATGTCCTTATGGATATCGTCGATAGTCTCTTCAGCCTTCGGAGCAGGTTTCGAAGCTTCCTTATACTGCTGCTTGTTCCTGTAGCCTTCGTTATTGTTGTTGAAGTTCTTCTTGCGGTCGTTATTTCCGAAGTTCTTGTTCCTTCTGAAATTATTATTGTTACCGCCTTCCTTGTTCTGGGAAGATGCGTTTTCCTTATTCACCGGCTGCTGGTTGGAACGGTTCTCGTTATTGCCACCGTTATTATTGTGGCGGTTTCTGTTATTCCTTCTTCTGTAGTTGTTTCTGCCGCCCTTTTGATAGTTATTATTTCCGGATGCCTGATTATTGTTATTTTCAGCCATTTTCTCCTCCTAAACACTTCTTGGTCATAAAGATTATATATTCATAAGGTCAAAACGTAAACTTTCGAAGTTTTTTGACACTCTTGTCCGTCGGTATCGGAACGTCGATATCTTTAAGTTCCGACAGAGGGATCAGAACGAACGCCCTCTCAAACATCCTCTCATGAGGAACGATAAGTCTTTTGTTCTTTATCTTCTCGTCACCGTACAAGAGAATATCGAGATCGATGGTCCTCGGACCGTTCTTGATCGTCCTTACCCTGTGAAGCTCCGCCTCTATGCCCTGCGACAGATCCAGAAGCTCGAGAGGCTTAAGATCTGTATCAAAGGATATGCAGATGTTATAGAAATCATCCTGATCGGCATATCCCACAGGCTCTGTTACATAGATCGACGAAGCTTTGATATCTCTTATGCGGCCGGAATCCCTAAGAAGCCTTACGGCACTTCTCAAGTTTTCCTCCTTGTCCCCCATGTTGCTTCCGAGGGACATGTAGCATCTAACCTCAGCTGTGGCTTTCTCTTTCAATCCTGACCTCCATAGAACCGAATGTTCCCGCGATGGGCGCTTCAGGTTTTGAAACATTGATGACCGCTTTTTTGATCCTCTGGTCAAAGGCAAGGACCTTTTCCGCGATCATCTGTGCAAGCCTCTCGATAAGGTCGCAGTCTGCTTCCTCCACCGTATTCTTTACGATATCGAAAACAACCGAATAATCAACGGTATCCTCGATCTTGTCTGTGTAGCAGCCATCGATCGTCGGATCAAAATACATTTTACAGGTAATGATGAACGGCTGTCCGTTCTGCTTCTCGGATTCAAGACAACCGACATGTCCCGTAAACTTCATGTCTCTCATGATTATGCAGTCCATCAGATATCCTCCCTCATTACTTTACTGAATGCCTTAAGCGCGTCGAGCGTTTCTTTAACGTCATGTACGCGAAGTACCTTTACTCCTTTTGCGGCACCTGCCAGAGCAAGTCCCACTGAACCCGCGGTCCTCTCCTTAGGCTGTGTGTTTCCTCCGATGAGATGATCCACTATTCTTTTTCGAGAAACACCGAGAAGGATATTGTCATACTTATCAAGTTCCTTCATAAGCTTGATGTCATCTTCTCTTGTAGTGCCGAAGCCGACGCCCGGATCAAGAAGGATCTGATCGTCCGTGATCCCCGCATCATGTGCTAGCTTAAGTGACTTCTCATAGCAGTCGTCCTTGAAACTTATGATGTCGTCATATTCAAATCCGAATGCGTTGGACATCAGTACCGCACCTGCTCCGTACCTTTTGGTGACGTTTGCTATCTCCGTTTCCCTTCGAAAACCCCATACGTCGTTTATGATATGGGCACCTGCTTTCAAGGCTGCTTCCGCAGTTGCCGCCCTGTAAGTATCAACCGAGATCTTTACATCGAATTCGGATGCGATCCTTTCTATTACGGGAGCGACTCTTTCTATCTCCTCTTCAGCGGTGATCTCCGTAGAGCCCGGTCTTGTGGATTCACCTCCCACATCGATGATCAGCGCACCTTCATTTACCATCTTCTCCGTCCACTTGAGAGCGGAAGAAAGGTCGTTATGATCTCCTCCGTCAGAAAAGGAATCAGGTGTCACGTTAAGGATACCCATGACTATCGGAAGGCCCGTAAGATCAAGATATCCGTCTCTTATCTTCCAGGTATTCATTTAGCCTCCGATACGCTGTCTGTTGATGAGAGCGAGAGCTTCGTTTCTTGTTCTCGCATCTGTACGGCAGCCGCCTCGCATAGCAGAAGTTACAGTCTTGGAACCAGGCTTCTTGATACCTCTCATGGTCATGCAGAGATGCTCTGCTTCGATAACGACACAAACAGAGGCTGCATCAACTGATCTGATGATCTCGTCTGCGATCTCGGATGTGAGTCTTTCCTGAAGCTGAGGCTTCTTTGAAAGTGTATCTACGATCCTCGCAACCTTGGAAAGACCGAGGATCTTGCCGTCACGAGGGATATATACAACATGAGCCTTACCGTGGAACGGCAAAAGGTGATGTTCGCACATTGAATAGAACGGGATATCACCGATGAGGATCATCTCGTCGTTGCCTTCCTCTGTGAAGGTCTTGATATCCTTGTTGATGTCTCTGTGAAGACCTGCAAAGATCTCAGCATACATCCTTGCTACTCTTACAGGAGTATCCTGAAGTCCTTCCCTGTCAGGATCTTCTCCGATAGCTTCCAGGATCTGCCTTACGGCTGATTCGATCTTCGGAAGATCCATATTCTTCAAGCTCTCTTCAGGGATCCTTGGATCCGCTTCGTAATCGTACATTTTACATACCTTCTTTAACTTATAGATTTTGCTTTTTTCTTCTGTACTCCATAGGAGTCATTCCCGTCTGCTTTCTGAAAGCGACATTGAATCTCTGCGGGCTCGAGAAGCCTGTCTGAGCCGCAACACCGGAAACCTTGATCTCGTTATTCTCCAGAAGTTCGCACGCTCTTTCTATCCTCTTTTTCATGAGATATGACATAGGGCTTATGAGAAGTTCATCCCTGAATGCTCTGGTGAAATATCCCTGGCTTAAGAAAACATAGGAAGCTGCATCAGCAACGGAGATACCGCGGTCGAAGTTTCTGTCGATATAATCCTTGGCGATGAGAACGAGTTCTCTTGCCTTACCGTTCTTAACACGCAAGCTCTCCTCCCATTCGCTCTTCATGGCTCTGGCAAGAGTAACCATCAGTTCAACTGTCATGATCTGCATCATGAGTTCCTTATTGAGAAGCTGGTTCTTACTCTCTTCAACGATCCTTTCAACGATGGAAGTGATGTTCTTTTTAAACGCACCTGAGATGATGATGTACTTGCTCCTTGAAGGATCAACATCACCGTCGTTTGATGCGAAGTCAAGAAAGCTTTCGAGCGGTGTCTGAGCCATGATGTAAGGAACTGCTACCGAAGGTCCGCTATGAGGCTTGTCGGTATTCTCGACCTTAGGCTGACTCATCTGGTTAATTGCTTTTCCGGCAACTTCAACATCTCTCGAGAAACCGAAGTAAAGAACGAACATTTCAGCTTGTCCGGAGAGTACTTTTACTGCATGCTCGGTATTCGGTCTGATGATGAGTATCGAACCTTTTTCGAGAATAAAAGTATGCTTGCCGTCTATTGTAAATTCGCATCTTCCGCTGCGGAGGCATAGCAATTCATGGGAACTGTGCCTGCTGGATGTGGTGACCGGAGTAGTCTTCTCTAGTGTATGTTCGATACCTTCAAAGATGACCGGCAATGCACCGGATGCCGAGACGATAGAGTTCTCTATTGCTGGTAATAATTCGTCAAACATTAATGCCTCCTTAGATGAAAATTATATTGTCGATATAGATCTCGCCGTTTCTGGAAGAATCCTCGATATAGATCTTGAGTTCGTCGAGCTTGATATCGCCCTCGCCCTCATAATCCAGGATCAACGTCTGCCAGGTAAGCTGCTGCTTGATATCAGCTTCTCCCCTGAAGCCTTCGATCCTCAGTTTCTTCTTGGTCTGCTCAGGATTGAATACATCGATGGAGATCCTTCGTCTTCTCGGAAGTTCCAGAGGTCCCATGATAGAGCAATATGAGAGCACCGGCTCGAATCCGTAAAGACTGTTCTCCGTCTCGTATTTGATGTGAAGCGAACTGCTTCCTTCTGTCTTGTTCATGGTATCGACATCGATGGCGCCGTTACCCTTGAAAGTCCTGAATACCTTAAGTCTCTCGAACTCGTCATCACGTGTTTTCTTACCTACAAAAGTAAGGTTGTCGCATGATGCGAAGAACAGGTCAGGCGAATAGAATGCAGGATCCCTGTCAAACCTGAAAGGCAATACCGGAAGATCCATAAGGTTCTTGAATGTCGCCTCGTGAGGGAACGGATTAAATCCGTAAGTTACGCTGGTTGGTTCGCGGATATCATCACGCCATACCATGACTCGTACACCGTGAAGGATCTTTGCCTTAGCAGGATAAAATACCCTGTCGGAACCGCAGACTGAGAAACCTCTCAGGATGGACTCGTTTTCCGCAAGCCTTAGACCGTCAGCAAGATTATCAAAACTCAGGATGAGCTTGTTGCCTGCGCGCTCTGCACCCACACACTCAGGACATGACTTAGGCATCTTCTGAGTAAAGTGATTACCGAGTGCGACGACTGAAAGTCTCTTACCCAAAGTAAAGCTCTTTGTCTTATCAGGAAGGAGAAGATCATGACAGCTAACGATACCCGTAGGCATAGTAAGTCTTCTCAGGAATGCAGTCAGATTCTCGTTGAATTCCAGTACCGAATAAGGCTCGTCGATATCAACTGCATCCGGGTGCATGGCAACCACAAAGAAAGACGGCATAAGATCATCTTCCATTACTTCCTTCGGCTCGAAAACACTTACCAGCGTCTCGAGAAGTCCCATGAGCAGAAGATCATATCTGCTGAATTTCCACTCCTCATTATTCGGAGCAAAACACATACCGCGGATAGTAAGTTTAGAAAGCGGAGCAAGCTTCGCGTTATACATCGTGGATACACGGAACTTCGGCTTGATGTAGCGGACTTCTTCCTTCTTTTTTGAAGTTGTCTCTTTTCCGAAAAGGTTGAAGTCAAGTGACATAGCAGCGCTTGCCGAAAGAGGTTCGGATGTTTTCTTATCGTCCTTCTTGCTTGATTCGGAGTTAGGGAAATCAAGAGCGGAACCGTCATTATCTTCATTCTTGAGTTCCTGGAGTCTTTCCTTCTTCTCAAGGTCAAAATCCATGACTTCCTTATTCTCTTCTATCTCGGTCGTAAGCTTAGCGATCTGGTTTCTTTCCTTATCCTCATCGAGCAGAGCTTCGTATGTATTCTTGTCGATGAGAAGTCCCTGCGACTCCAGAAGGTCATGAAGTGCAACCTCATGTTCCGTTGCTTCCTTGCAGATCCATGAAAGGATCGTTGAATCAGCGCATGACAGATCGACGACTCCCACAGGATAATGGATCTGTTCAGCAAGTTCATATGCAAACGAGAAAGCACTGGAAGATACGAGTGACAATTCCTTCGTATCCGTAACCTTGATCCAGCTTACGTCCTTGTAGTAGGACTTAGGCTCATACGGAAGATCTTTCATCTCGTTATTGAGACCGTTTCTCTGAGGTGTCAGAAAACGGATAAGGCTCATGACATTTCTCTTCATCGGAGCTGCAGGAGCGTTAGCCTTGCAGATTGGAACAGAGAGAAGTTCCGAACCCAAAAATACCCATACGTCGCCGCATCGGATATCCTTAATGGTCACATTCTCCGAAAAGCATGTGAAGATGAAAGTGTATGTATCAGTAGATGCCTTGTAAGGCGGAACCTTAAATTCAAAACGTCCCTTGCCCGAAGTTGTTGTCTCCAGACTTAAGATAACACCGTACTCAGTATCGAGTTTTGAAACTCGTCTGCCGTCGGTAGGATCTTTTACGATCTCCAATGTTATCGTGGCGCTCGGTGCCGCATAACCGTTGATAACGAGCTCTACTCCCTGTTGGAATACGCTCTTCTCGGTAAGCCAGCTGGGCAAAACGATAGGGTTAATATCCATTTTTCGGCCCTCTTTTTTTACTTTTTTCCTAATTTATTATTATACATAAAGGGGTCTGTTTTTTCACGCATGTTGAAAAAAAGGGGTGAAATAACAAAAATCAGACTGTATTTTAATAAAAACAATAAAATTTAATTGGAAATGAGTATAAAATGTGATATATTTCTTACAAAATTGTGAAATGGTTGCATTATTTTGAAGTTGATCGGAGGGCTTCATATGAACTCAGAACCATATGTATACACGTCAAGCACTGCAGTAGAAGGCATTCCGTATGAAAACGTCCGTCAGGAAAAGCAAAACGATTTTTTCTGTTTTCTTTCAGATTTTGACCTGACCGATCGTTACCACCGTCCGATAATCGAGCCACATTACCAGGCTTACCTCGAACTTATCTATGTAGTTTCCGGAGAACTTAAGACAATAATCAACAACGAGACTCTCATGGGAGTATCGGGTGATCTCATCGTTATCGCTCCGGGTGAAGTACATTCCTTCGAGCGTAAGAGAGGCTGTAAATACGTATGTATCCAGGTAGACCTTCCGTTTATCTTCAGCGGTATCCTCTCACCTGTCGAATTCAAATATCTTCTTCCGTTCAATTCAAACAACTTCCCTTCAACTCACATCTTCAGAGCTGAAGAGATCGACATGACGGATATCCCTAAGCACATCAAGACCGTATATCACGAGAATGAGAGCAAAGACCGTCTCTCACGTCTCTCCATAAGGACAAGTCTTTCCGCTGTATGTCTCTATATCCTCAAGAAGTGGGAAACAATGAGCAACAATGAAGACCTCGAGCCTAAGAACAGCAAGCTTGCAAAGCTTGCTCCGGTACTTGAAGTCGTTAACCGCGAATATAACAGGAATATAAGAGCTATCGAGATGGCTAACCTCGTTCACATGAGCACCAGCTATTTCTCCCGTTACTTCAGCGCAGCTGTAGGAATGGGATTCACGGAATACCTTAACTTCGTAAGGATCCACGAAGCTCAGCGTCTTCTTGTCTCTACTGATGATACTATCGCAGAGATCTCATTTAAGGTGGGATTTTCAAATACGAGTTACTTCATCACACAGTTCAAGAGACAGTTCCAGACTTCTCCTAAAAAGTACAGACAGCGTTATTCAAATAAGTGATTACTTTGCGATGATAACGTTGACTCCATGCTTATGGAATTCTTCAACGTCTTCCTGCCTGATCTTGGAATCAGTGATAAGGTAGTCGATCCTCTCGATCGGGATAAATGCAGATGCTGAATCCGCACCGATCTTTGTAGAGTCGACGAGTGCTACTATGTGCTTACATCTTTCAGCACACATTCTCTTTAACTCGAGCTCGAAAAAGTTGTTTCCCGATAGACCGATGTCTGCGGAACAACCGTTACCTGATACAAAATAATAATCACCGCTTAGGCGGTTTACCATCTCACGGCTTACAACTCCCTCGATCGCACCTGAATGAGGTCTCAACATACCTCCGATTAAGATGATGGACTTGAAGTTGTTATGATGCTGAAGTTCCATAGCGGTATGGATACCGTTGGTAACTACGGTAACGTCATCGGTGTACTTAAGATACGGTATCATATGAAAAGTCGTTGAACTGGCATCCATGAAGATCGTGTCACCGGAACCTACCAGTTCAGCAGCTGCACGGCCTATGGCTGTCTTCTCGTCAACGTGGGTAATGGAACGCACCATGTAGTTCTCTGTGAACTGTTCGTGCTTCTCCTGAGGAAGCTTTACTCCGCCATGGTAACGTACGATAGCGCCCTCTCTGGCGAGATCTCTGAGATCTGTACGGATGGTAGCGCCTGTAACACCGAGCCTGTCAGAAAGCTCAGTTGTCTTGATAGTTCCGACCTCAGCAAGGAGGTCAAGTATTTGTTTTCTGCGTTCCAAATTAATCATGGTGACATAATAACTTGCTGTTTTCACTTTGTCAATCAAATCTTTCATTTGTTTTCACTTGATAACAAAGATCTACAGAATCACCAAAAACAGGATCAATGGCTGAGCATAATCTCATCAATTGTGGATACGGTAATAAACGTATTATCGCCCAAACTCTTTATATATTCCCTGAACCTCTGAAGCTCGAAATATGTTACATAACATATGATCGTCTTGTTTCCTCCGGAAACGGCTCCGGATGAATCCATGATGGTACAGGTCTTTTTCATATCCTTGCGGATCCAGTTGACGATCTTATTCGGATTCTTGGTAATGATAGTAACCTGCTTGATCGCTTCAAACCTGTCGGTAAAGTGATCGATAACAGCCGTTGCGACGATATATACCAGAAGGCTTAAAAGTGCACTGTTCCTGTTGATCAAAAGGAACACTGCCATATATACGCATCCGTTAAAAACGAGAAGGATTCCTGTCATGCTTATGTTTTTGCCCTTCTTCTCGGAAAGCTTGCTGACTATAAGGTTTGCCAGTATCTCGGAACCGTCTATACAGCCTCCGAACCTGAGGATGATACTAAGACCTGTGCCCAGTATCGCGCCTCCAAATACAACGGCAATAAAATGTTCGGTATTAAGTTCAAAGGGAATAGCTTCAAATATTGCAAGACCTGCCATGTAACCTACTGATCCGACACAAGTTTTAATAAAGAATCTACGCCCCATCTTCAGTCCTCCGATAATAAGGAACGGAAGAAGAATTATAAGAACCGACAAAGAAAGGTTAAGACCTGTAAGCTTACTTATGATGATCGCTATACCCGCTGTTCCGTAATCAATCGCATCATTCGGAAGAAGGATGCAGGCAACGGAAAAAGCAGCCATAAACGCGCCAAAGATTATCATTATCAAAGAGAGTACAAATTCAAAACCATTCTTTTTCATTATTGTCTTTCCTTAAGTTATCCGAAGATCGGAGAGTATCTTGTCGTTCCAGTCCAGAGATGTCTTTACGCCTGTCATACACGCGATGGAAGCAAGGCCGTGAACCGACGACCAGAGCTTGATGATATCGAGTTCTTTCTCGTCATCGCTTCTTCTCATATTATGCGCATCAAGATACTTAAGGTATTCTTCCTTAAGAAGGACAAACGGAGGATAGTCATCCTTATACTCATTGTCGCAGCGAAGATGTGCCTCTATATTCTGACTTCCGAAAAGGAACTTGAAATAGTCAGGATTCTTCACGAAGAAAGTCACATAAGTCTTACCCATATTGACGATCTCTTCATCCACATTTGATGCTTTGCCTATTGCCTCCTGAAGTTCCCTCATAAAGCTTCCGGTAACACTTTCCTTAATAGCTTCGATCAGTTCTTCCTTATCCTTGAAATGAGCATATGGAGCGGCATGGGAAACATTACACTGCAATGCGACCTTACGAAGAGAAAGATTTTCCTCTCCGCTTTCATTTATGAGCTTGAGACCAGCATCGATAAGAGCCTGTCTCAGATTGCCATGATGATAACCGTCACCCATCAGATAGTCTTCTCCTTTATCTGTTTTAATATATCACAAGTCTGCTTCGGATTCTCCCAGAGCGGACTATGTGCGGCATCAGATATCTTATAGAAGCCCTTGTCAGGCGCCGATAATCCGTCATAGTATTCTTCGACCAGTTCCCACGGACAGTTATAATCATATTCGCCGCTTATGAAGTATGCGGGAACCTGAAGTTCAGGTATCTCCTCCCTGTAATAAAAATCCTTGATCTGCTTTCCTATCGGCGCTTTATCGTACATCTTAAGACTTGGGATGTAACCTAATTTCTCCCTGATCGTATAACATCTGCAGGTCAGCACCGGAATAACGATACCTTCGAATTCACTCTTATTTCTTATCGTTCCACCGCCTGATTCATGAACCAGTTTTACATAGGTTCCCCAGTCATTACACTTAACAGAACCATCGTCAAGATGATCCACTGCACTTTCCAGCTTCTTTAGAGAACTCTTATCTCCGTTATCCGTAAAAGTCTTCTTCATGAACTCATACATCAAGGTATCATTCTCATTTGAATCCGTGACACACTGGGCCATTCCGATATATGCATAATAATCTTCCGGGTATTCCTTTACGGTCTTGAGTGCGATCTTTGATCCGCCCGAGAAGCCCATGATAAATATCTTTTCTCTCGAAAACCTTTCCTTCAGATATGAGGTTACGTCGTGAGTATCCTTAATAAGATTTTCCAGAGTGATCTCATCAGTATCTATATCACCGCCATAAGCTATTCCCATTCCGCGGTAGTCCCAATAGACAACGGTAAACTCGGATTCCAGATCCATATCCTTATACTTGTCGGTCAGAAAATAATCGTCTGTACCCGGGCCGCTGGAGACCAGGAGCAATACAGGATTATCGGTATTCCTGCTGTTTATGAAAAAGCCGTTGGGTGCACCGTTTATATCCATGACGAATTTCTCGGAAAGACTTTTCTCTCCGTCGTAAGTTCTGATCTTACCCGGACTCATTATTGCCCAAGAGGCAAACAGTATCACTATAAACGCAACTATCCCTATAGCCACTCCCATAATTATCCTCCGGCTCTTTTTCATTTCGATAATCTCCTATCTTTACAGTGTCAAGATGATTATATCAGCTATCTTTACACTGTCAAGATGACAAACGTGATAGAATGGATATCAAAAAGGAAAAAATCATGGAAGATAATATGTTTTATGAGGGGCTGATCGAAGAAGATTCCGATAAGCTTCTAAGGTCTCAGAAAAGTGATATCCATAATCACTCCACAAAAGGATGCCGCATTGCCTGGCTGGAAGAAAAGATCGGCCGTAAACTTCCTAAGCCGCCGGAAGTATTCAACGGACTTGAAGGAATGCAGGATTGGTTCACGGGAGAGATCAAGCCGTACTGCAGTGGTAGAGAAGGGATAATCCTAAGATGGGAAGGTTCATTTGCGGAAGCAAAGAGAAATAACATCTCAAGGCTTGCAATGAATTTCGGAGCAACGGAGATCGAACTTGTGGGAGGAATGGATCCTTTCAGAAAGATTATTGACGGTTATCATCAGACGTATTGTCCGGATAGTGTTTTCGAGCCGGAACTGACTTATGTTTCCATGTGTGATGTTGACGAAGAAACAGATAAGATCGAGCAGTATATCGAGGACGGATACTTTAAGTCTATCGATGTGTGCGGAGGCGAGGACCTGAAGCCTGTGGAAGCCTTTCTGCCGCTATATAGGAAGGCCGAAAAGTATCATCTTATAAAGAGAATGCACGTAGGAGAAAGCGGCACTGCCGATGACGTAAGACGCGCCGTTGAAACGCTGGGACTTGATGAAGTTCACCACGGTATCCACGCTTCTTCTTCCCCTGAGGTAATGAGATTTC
>CADCQX010000085.1 GCA_902803695.1 Oscillospiraceae bacterium | reverse complement strand
TTACATCTGAACAGACCTCAGTATCCTGACTTCCCGCCTATGTCGATCCACGACAGGGCAGCCCAGTTCTCACCATTCGCGGCACTGGTCGGATACGATGAAGCGGTAGCAGAGACAGCCCGTTATACTGATGCGCGCCGCGAGATATCAGAGGAAGAACTGGCTGACCTTAATAAGAAACTTAATGAGCTCAAAGGAAAGATCTCATCAAGACCTTTGGTAACTGTCCATTACTTTGTTCCTGACAGCAGGAAAGAGGGCGGAAGCTATAGGACCAAGAAGGGTAACGTCAGGACTATCGATGAGTATAATAATCTTATTGTTTTCGCTGACGGGGATAAGATATCGATCGGTGATACGTATACGATAGTTTTCGAGGAATAAGATGAAGTACGGAAATATAACGAAAGCCAAGTTTATCAACAGGCCTAACCGATTTATCGCGGAGGTGGAGGTCAACGGCAAAAAGGAGATCGTCCACGTCAAGAATACCGGAAGGTGCAGGGAACTTCTGATCCCGGGATGTGACGTGTGGCTTACGGCTCCCGATTCACCGGGAAGAAAGACGAAGTATGATCTGGTGGCGGTCCGTAAGAATAACGGACTTCTCATAAACATCGACAGTCAGGCACCGAATAAGATCGCGGCCGAGTGGCTGGCGACACAAAACTATACGACGGTGATCCCTGAATATACATACGGCGACTCGAGGATCGATTTCTATATGGAGCAGGGTGATACCAAATGTCTTATGGAGATCAAGGGGTGCACGCTGGAGGTGGACGGGATAGGATATTTCCCCGATGCTCCGACTGAGCGAGGCGTCAAGCATATAAGGGAACTCATCAAGGCAAAGAAGGACGGTTATAGAGCGATACTCGCTTTCGTGATACAGATGGACGGGATAAAGGAAGTTCGTCCGAATGTCGAGATGCATGCTGAGTTTGGCGAAGCGATGGATGACGCCAGGAAGGCGGGAGTGGAGATCCTGTTCCTAAAATGCCATGTGGAACCTGATGAAGTCAGGTGTGTGGAATAAAGGAACGGAAAAGTTGTATAATCTTGTTCAAAACGGGTATTTTTGTAACAGTGTTACACAAAAAATGATATAAGGAAAACGGCGAAAATGGTTAGAAAAGCGACGACAAACGACATCCAGAGGATACTTGAACTGCTTGTGCAGGTGGATATGGTGCATCATGAAGGTCGACCTGATCTTTTTAAGGGACCGGCCACGAAATACAATGCCGAAGAGCTTCAAAAGATCATCGATGATGAGACAACTCCTGTGTTTGTCTGTGAAAATGACGAGGGTTATGTTTTAGGTCACGCTTTCTGCATCCATAAACAGGTGATAGGCGACTCGGTTCTTACTGATGTGAAGACGCTTTATATCGATGATATCTGTGTCGATGAGAAAGCACGTGGTCAGAAGGTAGGAACTCAGCTTTATGACTATGTAGTCGATTACGCCAGAAAGAACGGTTTCTATAACATCACGCTGAATGTCTGGACATGTAATCCGGGCGCGGCAAAGTTCTATGAAGCAATGGGCTTAAAGCCTCAGAAGACATGTATGGAGCAGATCTTATAAAACAGGATTGCCACATTTTCTGTGTTGTTTGAAATAAGACATTACTTTATAATCTTTTTCGGGAATGTATGAAATGAAGCATATGTAATTGGTCTTTGTGCCGTTAGAGCACTTAATCCTTTTTCATGAGCTAATCTTTTTATGGTCTAAAGAAGGACCATAGCGTTCATATGTCCCGGAAAGGAAAATATATGGTTAAGAAATTGATCGCATCAGCACTTGTTGCTGTCAGCCTTGTGGCCGGCACAACTATCCCGTCTTCGAAGGTAAATGCCGCTACCTGTTATGGCGGATGTGGAGAATGGCATGGCTACTATCAGATGGAGGGAGATGTCTATCAGGTCATCGGTATCAGGTACACCTGCGGAAAGAAAGGAAGAGAGGGCTATATCAAACATATTCATCAGCACTACTGCTCTTTTTGTTTGGGACTTCTGGATCAGGAAGTTGAGTACTATTATCTCAGTGAGAAAGATTGCAATGCTATGGGATTAAACCTGGACAGCGTTAAGTGGTAATAAGCTCACGACCGTCTCTTCGGAGGCGGTCTTTTTTTGCGGCGCTTACGGAGTTGTTTAATCTTTTTCGACAATGATATAATTAAGCATGTCGCCCAAGGAGCGTGTTATGAAACTTCGAAGGAAATTGTTTGCCAGTAAGGACCCGTATGACAGCACCAAAGCTGATCTGTTTTTGGATGCCTGCAAAGAAAACTTCGACTATCTCATCAGCCATTGCGACGACTATAAAAAGCTTTGTAACGGACTTAAGATCAATTCCTCTGAAGACATAAAAACTATTGCGGATCTGCCTGTTATTCCGACGATGCTATTTAAGCAGCACGACTTCAGGTCAGGCAGGCATACTTTTACGTTGATGTCTTCAGGAACGAGCGGCGGAAACAGAAGTGCTATCCGTTTTGAATTCAGCGCAGCCATGGAGGGGCTTCGGATGTCCCTTAAGGTTACGAGATATCACGGTATCGTGTCATTTAAGCCGTGCCGATATATAGTCATGGGTTATAAGCCTCACAGGTCCAACCAGATGGGTGTTACGAAGACGGCTTATCTCACGACTTTCCTTGCTCCTGCCATCAGCAGGAAATATATCCTCAAACACACACCTGACGGCTATAAGCCTGATTTCGAAGGCATTGTTGCCGCTCTTCGAAAATACGAGAAGGGCAGATTCCCTGTAAGGTTTATGGGTTTCCCGTCTTACACATTTTTCCTCTTCCAGCTCCTGGAAGAAAAGAACCTCCTTTTCAAACTTCCGAAGGGATCGAAGATCATGCTCGGAGGCGGCTGGAAGCAGTTCTATCAGGAAGCCGCTGATAAAGAAACATTCTATAAGCTCGCGAAGAAGACTCTCGGTATCGAGGAAGAAAACATCGTCGAGTTTTTTGGCGCCGTTGAGCATCCGATACTCTACTGCGACTGCGCCGCACATCATTTCCATGTGCCGGTATACGGCAATATCATCATCAGGGATCCTGATACTATGGAGCCTATCGAAAACGGTAAGATCGGTCTCGTTAACCTGATCACTCCTGTCACAAAAGCCACGCCGATCCTGTCGGTCATGACTGACGACCTGGGAATACTTCACGACGGTTCCGAATGTCCGTGCGGAGTTAAAAGTCCGTTCCTTGAGATCATCGGACGTGTTGCTCCACAGGATATCAAAACATGCGCGGCAGGCGCTGCCGACATCCTGAAGGGGGTGAAGGTATGATACTGTTCGATGGTAAGACATATGAGAGTTCCGAGCAGAACAGGCTTCTCGACGAACTTAAGGAGAAGATCCCTGAGATCCTTCAGCGTGAGCCGCTATCACCTGAGATAATTATCGATGCTGTTGATAAGCTCCGTGAAGATACATTGGCAGGTAAGTTCGATCATCTCCTGACGGAACTTCCTGCGGAAATGGTTGAGACATATAAGAAACAGGCAGTTACACTTCTTTCAAAAGAGCATCTGTGGAAGAAGGTTAAGACCGAACTCGGAAATACCGAAGAATATGTAACCGATAAGATGGAAGGCTTCAGCAGGATCAGAGTCAAGAAAGTTCCTCTCGGAGTAATCTTTCATATCGCAGCAGGAAACATGGATTTCCTTCCTGCATATTCGCTCGCCGAAGGACTTCTTTCCGGTAATATAAACATCCTGAAACTTCCGTCTGCTGATAACGGGCTTTCGTTAAAACTCATCATGCAGTTCATCGAATATCAGCCTTCGCTGAAGGACTATATCTACGTATTTGATACGTCATCAACCGACATCCAGGGCATGCGTAAGATGTCCGAACTCTGTAATGCCATAAGTGTCTGGGGAAGTGACATGGCGATCGAGGCTGTCCGTGGTCTGGCACCGACCGGCGTCAAGATCATCGAGTGGGGTCAGAAACTGGGATTTTGTTATGTGTCTGATCCTGACAACGTGGAAGATCTTGATAAGGAACTCGAAGGTCTTGCCAAGCATATCGCGACGACCAAGCAGCTTCTTTGCAGCAGCTGCCAGGTTATCTATGTGAATACGGATGACATGAACATCGTAAGAAATTTCGCTTCTAAGTTCATGCCGTTCCTCCAGAAAGAAGTCGAATCCAACATGTCCACCGAGATCGGTATCAGGGCAAGAGATACATTGGTTGCATATACCCAAAGGCTGAAGCGTTATCTCGGCGAAGAGGATTACTCCGATGACGTTATGAGAGGAAAGGGCATGAGCCTCATCCTCCAAAACGACAGCAAACTGGAACTTTCGCCAATGATGTGCAACGTGTTGCTTAAACCTCTTCCGCTCGAAAACATTTCCAAGGTCCTCTACGAAGGACGCTATTATCTCCAGACCGCAGGACTTATCTGTCCTTCAACCGAGCGGGAAAAATTAACGGATCTTCTGGTAAGATGCGGACTCGTCCGTGTAACACGCGGAGCAGATATGAGCACATATTTCCCGGGCGAATCTCACGACGGCGAATATGCTCTCGACCGTTATATGAGGATAGTAAATATTCAGGAAGATTGAGAGGAATCATAACTTGAAACTTAAGAAAATGAACTATGAATTAACTGTATGCAAAGTGAATGATCTGTCGGATGCAAAACTGGACGGAGGATTCTTTTTCATCGGAAAAACTGATGAGGAATTATCGCTTGTCTGCGAGACAGATGATTGTCCTTCTGAAACGATTGAGAGAGATGACGGCTGGAAGTGTTTTCGAATAGAAGGAGTATTGGATTTCTCACTCATAGGAATACTTTCGAAGATATCGTCCATCTTGGCTGAGAACAAGATCGGGATCTTTGCCGTGTCCACATATAACACTGACTACATCCTGGTTAAGAAAGAAAACTTCGATAAGGCACTTCAGGTGTTAAGTAAAGAAGGATACGAGATCGTATAAAGGGAGCAGATATGAATAAGATATTGGAACAGGCAAAAAAGTTGATCAGTGACAGTCTGAGGGAGAACCTCCCGCAGGTGTCTTTTGACGAGCTTGAAGAAGGCGGCATGGTCTACTACATGAATGGAAAGAACGGAACCGAATTCGACTGGTACGTTAATGAGAAACTTTCCGACTTTATGGTCTTCTACGACGATAAAGAGAAACTGGGAGCTGCTAAGCTCAGGCTCTATAACGCGGGAGACTATGCGCTCTATCTCTATGATGATCACGGTAAGAATGTTGCCAAAGAGATAACAGGCGGCATTGATGTCACTGAAGATGATATGAGGACCCTCGCAGTTATGCTGACGAATAATGC
>CADCQX010000084.1 GCA_902803695.1 Oscillospiraceae bacterium | reverse complement strand
TACAATTGGTGTGGAAGAAGGCGCTCGTGAAGGATATTTGATCAGTCCTGAAACACTCGATGGTCATGATTCCATTACTTTCAGATTTACTTATGAGAATGGCGTTATTAAAGAAGGCGTCAGAGTTGAATATGCTCAGAATGCCAACATGGTAGTTGATGTATTGCCGTTTGATAACGACAGTAATCCTTATGAATTTACACTCAGCAAGACAGGCACTGCTTGGAATGATTATCATATCCAGGTAAATGACTGGCCGACTCCATTTAACGGAACATATCTGGTAACCAAGCATGGTCCTGGAGATGTAACTGTAACAGGCGTTGCTACGGATGTTCTGACTGCCTATGAAGATGGACAGACTCTGTCATTTACAGTTTCATGTGATGAAGGTATCTACAAGGTAGTCGGACGTTATTCTAATGATCCGAACAATGCGGAATTTGATATTCCATGCAATGAAGGAACTTATTCCATTCAGCCTAACGGCGGCGGTCTCGATATCATGATCTATACCACTCAGGAAGAGTATAATATCGATCACCTGAACGCTAATTACGGTGAGGGTGAGTTCGATTTCGAGATCTTCATGAATGATCATGGATTCCATGAGAACAATGCACAATTTGACGGTGAGTTTACTTTCGTGGAAGATGAAGAACACATCAAGGCATTTGCAGCTTCAGGCAACAGAACGAGATTTGTAGTGACATTTACTGATACTGAACTTCAGACAGGTAAGGCAAAGATCACGCTGAATCTTATTCCTAAATATGATTGTGTTTACGAAGTATATGTAGGCGGCAATAAGCTCGATATCGAAAATGATCAGGTTGAGATCGATCTGTCTAATGTTATTTCCGGTGCTCATGATCCGATAAACATCGAAGTAACATATGAAGATCCGAAAACTCTTGCGCTTGTAAATACTGAGCATGTTACAGTAAGCTACAGTCTCGACGGCGAAACCTATACAGCGTTCCCTGAGGAGAACATCATTGATCTCAAGAGGTTCCCTGATATATACGAAATTTACATCAAGACGGAAGCCGAGGAAGGATATGTATGCGACAGTATCGATATATATGTCAACGGCGAATGTATAGAATCAAGATCCGAGACGAGAGGGATCTACTGGTTCGATGTAAGTGATGAATGGGTCTGCTGTGAGATAAGACCTCAGGTCAACCGGATCGGCGGCAACTATACAGTTAAATATGCAAGGGAAGAGGATTCTTCCGAGCTCATATTTAACGGAATAACACCTGATCAGCCTGTCGAATATTTCATGGGCGATGAGATCGTTATCGACACCTTGATCGGTGATGTATACAAGGCATACGCAGTAAGCGGTGATTTAGCACCGATCGAGCTTACAAAGAGTGGCAGCACATACAGATTCACTCCATCTCAGGAAGGTGATTATGATATTATCTTCTACCTTTCCGAAGATGAATACGTTTTCGAGAATGTAGAAGGAACAAACTTCGTATACGTTAACGTAGTAGATATGACAAGTGAGGCAGGTACAGTGAGATGTACGGATTCGACTGCATTTGCTATATATAACGGATGCGTGAAGTTTGCAGTTACCGGAACAGAGGCTGTTATCGAGATCTGTCCATCAAATGATTATTGGTTTGATGTTGATCCTAACGGTTCAGGTGCAACACTTGTAAACAACCAGTTGACTGTTTCAACATCAGCAGCAACATATCCGATCATTACTTTCTTCTCTATACCTGATTTCGGATTTGACTATGACAACATCGAAAGAGACATTACTTCTGACGCAGGTACTGAAGTAACGATGCATGCTAAGATGCTGGATACAGGTGCGACAGGACTTAATTTTAAATGGTTCAAGTCTTCAGATGGTGAAAATTACACTGTTATCGAAGGAGCCACAAGTGATACATATACAGATGCACCTATCAGAGACGCATACTATATTTGTGAAGTTGGTGATTCATATGACAGAGCACTTCGTATCGAATTCACCGTTACGGTTACTCTCCCTGAGATATCCGATAACAGAACCGATGCTCAGAAGAACTATTCTGTAGTATATGGTGACGATGTTGAGATCGATGCAGAACAGGGCGTTCAGGTAACAGGTCCTAAGTTTGCCTGGTATGTAAAAGATGGAACAGAATTTACTCTTCTTAACGGAGAGACAGGTTCGAAGCTTTCATTGACTAATGTCACAGCATCCGGTGTTTATAAGTGCGTAATAACTGATGCAGTTGAGCAGACATTGGAACTCGAGTACAACGTAAATGTTACTTATGTCCTCGGTGATACAACTGATCCTGCTTCTTTGGAAGTAACAGTTGTAGAGAATAACAGCACAACTCTTACAGTATCCGTAGATACAAGTAAGACAGACGGTACTGTTCAGTATGCATGGGCTTCGTCAGCAGACGGTGAGACATATGCAGCTATCGACGGAACAACTGCTTCCATAACAGTTACTCCTACAGCGGATACTTATTATAAGTGTACAGTTTCCGATGGTAAGAGCGAATCTCTCGAGATCGTCTTTACAGTAACTGTTATTCCGGAATTGCTCGATACAAGAGAGACAGGTGCTGATGCAGTGGCTGTGGATCTTGGCGGCTCAGTTACTCTTGATGCTAAGACGAACGCAGTTGAACCAGGTTATACCTGGTCCGAGTCTTCTGACGGAGAAAACTTTACACCTATAGCAGGTGCTTCCGGAAAGACATTCACCTTTGAACCTACTGGCAATACAGTTGTACGTTGTACGGTAACTGATAAATACGAAAGAGAGATCGTTCTTGATTTTGCCGTGACAGTTAATTATGTCCTTACTGACAATACTACTGATGAAGCTAAGTCAGTAACGATCACAAAGACTGAATCAGCTACTCTTGCTCCGGATATCGATGCAAGCAAGACAACAGATGTTACATACAGCTGGAGCTGCTCGACAGATGATACATTCACATCTGTTGAGTCTTCCGTTACTGTAACTCCTGATGCATCAACAACATACACATGTACTGTAAGTGATGCTCATGGTAACTCTTGTGTGGTTACATATACCGTTACAGTAAACTATGTTCTTACTGACAATACTACTGATGAAGCAAAGTCATTAACGATCACAAAGACTGAATCGGCTACTCTTGCTCCGGATATCGATGCTAGCAAGACAACAGATGTTACATATAGCTGGAGCTGCTCGACAGATGATACATTCACATCTTCTGAGGCTTCCGTTACTGTAACTCCTGAAGCATCAACAACATACACATGTACGGTAACTGATACTCACGGTAACTCTTGCGTGGTTACATTTACTGTTACAGTTAATGATCTTCCTGAGATCTCTGATCTGAGATCCGATTCGGAGAAGTCTTTTACAGTTGAGTACAATGATTCTGTTACTCTTGATGCTAAGACTGATGCGGTCGAGCCTACTTATGAATGGGCTGAAGATTCGGACGGAACAGGCTTTATGTCTATACCGGGTGCTGCAGGTGAGACATTCACATTTACAGCTGATTCTAATAAGACCTTACGTTGTACGGTAACAGATAAGTACGGAACGACAAAAGATCTCGAATTTGCTGTTACAGTTAACTATGTTCTTACTGACAACACTACTGCTTCTGCTAAGTCAGTAACGATCATCAAGACTGAATCAACGACTCTTGCTCCGGTTATCGACGATAGCAAGACGACAGGTGTCTCCTACAGTTGGAGCAGCTCGACGGATAGTTCATTTACGTCTTCCGCAGCTTCCATTACCGTAACTCCTAATGCAACGACAACATACACATGTACGGTAAGTGATACTCACGGTAACTCTTGTGTAGTTACTTTTACTGTTACTGTTAATGTTCCTAAGATCACAGATAAGAGATCCGCTTCAGAGAAGTCTTGCAAAGTAACGTACCCGAATTCTGTTACTCTTAACGCTAATACTGATGCGATCGGACCTTCTTACACTTGGTCTGAGTCTTTGGACGGAACGAACTTTACACCTATAACAGGTGCCAGCGGTAAGACTTTCACATTTAAGCCTACTGCTGATGAGACGGTACGTTGTAAGGTAACAGATAAGTATGGAACGACAAAAGTTCTCGACTTCAAAGTAACTGTTACTTATAAGCTTACTGATAAGACAGCATCTTCCGCTAAGTCCGTAACTATCACCAAGTTTGATTCGACAAAGCTTGAAGTTAAGGTAAGCGAAGATACAACAACCGGTATCAAGTACACATGGTACAGCTCAACTGACGGAAAGACCTTCACTAAGATGAGCGACACAGCTAAGTCCGTAACAGTTAAGCCGACTGAGACAACTACTTATAAGTGTGAAGTTAAGGATGCTCACGGTAATTCTATTAACGTGATCTTCAAGGTTACTGTTAAGGTTCCTGTCCTTAAGGATCTCACAAGTGCTTCTGCTAAGACGGTTACTGCCGATAAGGACAGCGATGTTACATTGGAAGTTAAGGTTAACGATACCGAGACAACAGGAATCAAGTATAAGTGGTACAAGTCCACTAACGGAACAAGCTTCAATGTTGTTGCAGGCGAGAAGTCCAGCAAGATAACATTCAAGGCTGATGCAGACGTAACTTATTCCTGTACTGTAACTGATAAGTACGGCAACTCTATTGAAGTCGTATTTAAGGTTACTGTTACTGAACCTGTAGATCCTGATTCCGAGTCCTTCGGCGGATTTGTAGAGAGACTTTACAATGTAGCTTTGGGCCGTGAGTCTGAGGCTGAAGGTAAGGAATTCTGGGTCAAGAACGTTGAGGCAGGAAACCTCACCGGTGCTGATGCAGCAAGAGAGTTCCTCAATAGTAAAGAGTTCAAGGATAAGGGTCTTAATGACGAACAGTTCCTTGCAGTCCTTTATAAGACATTCTTCAACAGAGACTATAAGGATGATCCTGACGGATTCAACTTCTGGATGAACAGCCTTAAGTCTGTAGGAAGAGATAAGGTAGTTGACGGATTCATCAATTCCACAGAGTGGTGCAACATCTGTGCCGAATATGGAATCAGATCCGGCGCTACAACAGCAAAGGCAACTATCGCTTCCAAGAATGCAATAGCATTTGCTGAGAGACTCTACACATGCTGTCTCGGAAGAGAAGCAGAGCCTGACGGACTTAAATTCTGGTCATTGTCTCTCACGAATCTTGAAGTATCCGGTTCCGAAGCAGCAAGACAGTTCTTCACATCTGCTGAATTCAAGGGATTCAATACTTCTAACGAAGAGTACATCAAGAGACTTTATACAACCTTCATGGGTCGTGAATACGACGAGGGTGGTCTCAACTACTGGCTCGGTGAAATGAAGAACGGAATGAGCCGTGAGCAGGTATTTGATAACTTCGCAAGTTCCAAGGAGTTTACTGATATCTGTAACAGCTACGGCATCCAGAGATAAGTTTTCACCAACCTGTTGAAACTATTTGCAGCCCCGCAAGGGGCTGCTTTTTATTGTCATAAATATTTAACTTGAAAGAATTAGATAAAAATGCAAACATCTTATAAGAGGGTAAGAAATAGCGGAAGGAAGATTTAATGAACACAAAGAAGAAGATATTTTTTTCAGTCATGAGTCTGGGACTTATAATTTCCGTCATCATGGCTGTTATCACACGCGGAGATGTCTGGTGGGAACAGATCTTCCAACATGATAAGACAGATGTCTTTATGGACTTTTTCCATAGCATGACGGATTCTGCTCATGAGAACCCTTATTCATATGGCGTACTCTATCCGCCGATCACGTATGTTTTCTACCGCTTCCTGTCATTCTTTATACCTGAGAACGTAGTTAAGGTCGGAGGCAGGATCCTCAGGGAAAACTATGCTTCGCTGATGGTTTTCTTCTTCTATACGGTATTTACGGTACTCGCTTTTGTGGAGATCATCCGCGGTTTATATAAGGATAAGAAGACGCAGGCTCTCCTTATCGTATTACTCATTATGTCCGGTCCGTTCCTTTTTATGGCGGAGCGAGGCAACAGTGTTATCGTGGCATTCATTTTCGCAGGCATCTTCTTCCTGTGGAAAGATTCCGACAACAAGATCAAGAAAGAGATCGCCCTCATTGCTCTGGGATTCTCATTCGGTATCAAGATCTATCCTGCAGTATTCGGTCTCATCCTCTTAAAAGATAAGAAATATAAAGAAGCGATCCGCTGCATCCTTTATGCATTGGTCATCTTCTTCGTTCCGTTCCTGCTTATCGGCGGCATCGGTGCTGTCGGCCAGTTCTTCCACGGCATCACACACAACATGGACAAGGAAGGATCCGTTCAGGCAGGTATCGGTTATAAGATCAGCTTCCAGAGCACATATATCGCTTTGAGCGCCATCTTCCTTCGCATACAGAACACGGAAGCTTTCATGGGTCTTACATCCTGGTTCGGTCATTTCACGGCAGGACTTACTCTCCTTTGCGCCGTCCTCTCGAAAAAGAGATGGCAGACAGTAGCGCTTCTTTGCTGCTTCATGCTCGGCTGGCCGGGATTCTCTTATCAGTACATGTTGATCTTCATGGCTATCCCGCTTACCATGTTCCTCCAGGAAGAAAAGAAGTTCGACCTTCTCGACCTCTGCTACACGGTATTGTTTATCTTTCAGTTCGTACTCTTTACGATCAACATCATCACGGTAGCATATCTTGCAGGCGGAGTATGTCTCATGAAGTTCCTGAACCTTGTCGAGAACTGCGGCCTTATGGGAATGACATGGCTCCTCATCCTTGAAGTTTTCGTGAGATTTTTCAAGGAAGGATATGTGAAAAAGCCTGTTAAGACATTGAAAAAAGCCTGATATCAGCACTTTCCGACACTTTATACTTTCTTAAATAATTGTAGAACTTTTCTTAAGATTATCGAGAAGTTTAATTAAACATCGCCATTTATCATAGAAACATAAAAGAACGGCAGGGCCGTTAGGAGGTATATGAAAAATGGCAGTTAAGATAAGTAATCAGCAAAAATGGAGACCTTGGAAAGCGATAATCCTTTTTGTCATCGCAGCGATCTGGATCATCGGAGGATCCATGGCATCAGGATTTATCGGAATCTGGGGAACGATCCTTACACAGGTCGGACTTTTAGGTACAGCGATCGCAACATGCGTTATCAATAAGACACCGCTCAAGGAAGTCTTCCCGGTTAAGAAGATCACAGTAAGAGATTTCTTCGGAACTATACTTATGTGGGTCGGCGGACTCGGCATCGGACTCTCGAGCATCTATCTGATGGGTATCCTCTTGCCGGATGTTTACGAAGCAGTAGTCGGCGGCATCGGCGGACTGATCACAGGTTCAACTATCATTCTCGCATTTATCACAATAGCTATCCTTCCTCCAATCTGTGAGGAGGCTATCTGCAGAGGCGCTATCTTAAGTAACCTCCGCAGCCTTAAGAAGGACTGGCTCATCATCCTCATCGTAGGACTTATGTTCGGCGCACTCCACATGGACCCGATCAGATTCATCAACACAGCAATTCTCGGATCTATCTGTGCATTCCTCGTAGTAAAGAGAAACAACATCCTTCTCGCTTCTCTTGTACACCTTTGCAACAACTTCCTTACAGGCGGTCTTTCGATCCTTCTCTCACTTTTCAGCAATGATTCAGTAACTGAGTCAGCTGAAGCAGCACAGACAGGCGTATCACTTCAGCAGACACTCGCTTCAACAATGGTAATGTTCTTCCTTGCTCCTGTACTGATCGTATTAGGCGCACACCTTATCAAGAGACAGAAGGAGATCTCCGAAGGACTTGAGAAGAAGACTAAGCTCGGAGCTAAGCTCGCAGTTGCGATCGTTCTCTCAATCGCGATCCTTGCAGGCGGCATCGTATTGAACTTCAAGTACAATCCTGCAATCGGACAGATTATGGATCAGGCAACACAGACAGCAGTCTTGATCCGCTAAACTAACCAATATCTGCATTTTTATACCCAAACCCGAGGAAAGGATCGCCTGTAAAAAGGCGGTCCTTTTCGATGTTTAAAAGCATTGCAATACTGCCTTACAAAGATGTATACTTGTATGGAAGATTAATCGGCCATGAGTGCTCTTTTTCGAGCAGCAGTATACGGAGATGTGAGATATGTCTTCAAACGATTCCTCCCGGGATAACAAAAACATAGAGTCTTCAGGTGACGATATCATAGTCAGACAGGTTGTTACGCCTCCGCTTCGGCCGAGAAAAGATCAGCCGACGGGATTTCACGGCAACAAACCTTCTCTTTTCCTTCGAAGTGTAAACCACGATTATCTGTATTACCCGATGGAGTGGGTCGATAAAGAGACCGGCAAGCTCTACAAGAAGGGTTATTACGACGAGAACGGCGAATACTATGAAAGCATAGTCATCCAGAAGGATAAGCACTATGAGACGACTGTCGCCTGCAGTTTCTGCGGAACGGAGATAAGATTATCATGGGAAGAAGGAGACCTTCCTTCGTGTCCTAATTGCGGTGCGGCACTTCATGATACGTTCGGCAAAGCTCTCTATGAAGATGAGATCGAAGATACGATCGAAAAGGTGAGGATACCGAAGCCGAATCCCGACAAGAAGGCAAGGCCGAAGCCGCCGTCCGCAAAGGATTCAAGCCCGATCTTCCGGGAGACGGAAAATTTCCACCCGATACTTGAGAAGACCAAGCCTGCTCTGGGGATAATCCTCCCGATCATTGCAGTCGCTTTGTTCTTTATAGTCATATTCGTGATCGATTCAGCGGTCAACAAAAAGGATAACGGATATATTGAAATAAGTACGTGGGACGTGAGTTATGATTATACTCCGAAGCCTACCCCGATCCCCGGTTATTACACCAAGTTCTATACTAAAGATGACCTCAATGAAAGCTTCTATGTCAGGACGTTGGGAAGGATGTGCTATCTGGATGAGTTCGGTCGTTACTATGACGAAGAAACAGGATGCTATTTCTGGTATGATCCCGAGCAGGATCCGCCTTCGGTCGTATACGAATTTGATGGGATCTCAAATGAATTCGGCAGTTTCGGACTCATGAAATATGACTACGATGAAGGGCGTTGGTATATCGAGGCCAGCTATGATAACTGGATCCACCTGCCGGATAAGTATGATGAGTCTGCTTTATGGCATCTGCCAAAGCCGAACGAGGGGAAATACAATGGAAAGAGCTCGGTTTATGTATATGCGATCGGAAGAGAATGTAATTACATAGAATCCGAGAAGAACTACTATGATCCCGAGACAAAATGCCATTTCTACTATAACGATCTGTTCGGTAATAAGTTCTGGGTATACTGGTTCGAGGATTTCTACGAAGAAGAGGGCATAGGCTGGCTCAGATACAGTAAGAGCGAAGATGCCTGGTATACGGCAAACCAGACCCGATGGTTCAAACTAAAAGACGGCACCTACGATTTCTCGAAGTACTGCTGGTATATGGACGGCAATCCTATTTAAGACAGTTAAGATAAGGTCTTAAGACTTATCGAATGATATTCCTGTGCAAAAAAGCCTGTTTTCTGTGCTGTACGCACAGGAAAATCGCATTTATGCACAGCCCTGTGCATGATCGGCCAAATCTTGTGTTTTCTGCACAGTAAAAAATAAAAATTGCACAGGAATCTGCTGTTTTCACGAACGAAAAAAAATATTCCGTACTTCCTTGACACATGTGGGGATCACAGGTATAATTTCACCGTTGACACTTTACTAATTTACTACGTTAAAGCGTTAAAGCGGTAAAGTAAAACCAAATGTAACCTGCCTGTGATGAAGCAGGCCTTTAAATAAGATAAACTCTACATTGGAAAAGTATAGACAGGAGAAATAACATGGGAAACAACAGATTCTACACACCCGACGGCTTCAGTGACGTGTTGCCGGGCATCTGCGAGTTTAAAAGAGAAGCGGAGGCCAAGCTCCGCGACCTGTTCAGCCTGAATGGCTATAGCGAGATCGAGACTCCGGGTATCGAATACACAGACATATATATGGACAACGAGTACGTTGATCCGCAGGGTCTTTATAAGCTCTGCGACCAGAAGGGCAGGCTCATATGTATCCGCTACGACGGCACGATCCCTGCATCAAGGTTCGCCGCAACAATCTATAAGGATGAGGAACCTCCTCTCCGTCTTTGTTATATCGAAAACATGTACCGCTATAACGAGGTAGGCGGCGGCAAGCAGTCCGAGTTTACCCAGGCAGGCGTCGAGCTCATGGGAAGTGCCGGTTCATCATCCGATGCAGAGGTTATCGCACTTGCTATAGAGTCCGCTCTCGAGATCGGAGTAAAGGATCTCCAGATCTCCATCGGCCAGACAAAACTTTTCGAAGGCTTCATGAAGGGCCTTAATATCGATAAGGAAACATCAGACAAGATAAGAAATGCCATCGACCAGAAAGACGTGGTTATGCTCGAAAAGACAGCATCCGACCTTGGTCTTTCCGATGAAGACAAAGAGACACTTCTTATGTTCTCGGAATCCCAGGGAACATACGAACTCATCGAAGACATGAGAAACCGAATCTCCAACGAGACAGCTGTTGCTGCTCTCGACAACCTTAAGGAGATCCTCGATATCCTTGATGATTACGGATACCTTAAATATGTAAGTATCGACCTCGGCCTTATCGGCAGCGACTATTACACGGGAATGCTCTTCAAGGGCTTTACGTATGAAGTCGGCTTCCCGATCATCGCAGGCGGAAGATATGACAATGTTGTGGGTGCTTTCGGGAGAGACATGGAAGCAGTCGGTTTCTGCCTCGGATTGTCCCTCGCCATAATCGCACTCATGAGACAGGGAATGGAGCCGCAGGTAAGTAAGCCTGAAGTAATAATCGGTTACGATATCGCCATCGAAGGCGCGAGAAAAGCAGCTATCGCCATGAAGCAGCAGATGGTAGCTGAAGGCACCAGAGTTGTCCTTGATACACAGGGCTACACTCAGGAGGCTCTCGAGAAATATGCCGATGATAACGGCATAGATACCTGTATCTACATTAACGAAACTAAGGAGGAAGCTTGATATGTTGACTATTGCTCTATCAAAAGGACGTCTTGCCGATCAGGCTATCGAGCTTCTCGAGAAAGCAGGCTATGACTGCACGGCAGCAAAGGAAAAATCCAGAAAACTCATATTGGAGGACGAGAAGCAGGGTTTGAGATTCATTCTCGCTAAGCCTGCAGATGTTCCTACATACGTTGAATACGGAGCTGCAGATATCGGTGTCGTCGGGAAAGACACTCTTCTTGAAGAAGGAAGACAGCTCTACGAAGTTATCGACCTGGGATTCGGCAAATGCAGGATGTGCGTTTGCGGTCCGAAGGAGCTTAAGGGGAAACTCGATACCATCCCGAACAAGCGCGTCAGCACGAAGTATCCTAACATCACCAGAGCATACTTCGAGGATTATAAGCGTGAGAGTGTCGAGATAATCAAGCTTCATGGCAGCATCGAGCTTGCTCCGCTCATCGGCCTGTCCGACGTCATCGTGGACATCGTTGAGACGGGAAGGACTTTGTTCGAGAACGGTCTCGACATCCTTGACACTGTTGCCGAGATCTCCGCCAGAGTCGTTGTAAACAAAGTATCCATGAAGATGAAAGCTTCTGAGATCAAGCCTATGATCGAGGCTTTGAAGAAGCAGGTAGATATAATGAACAGCGAAAAGAAAGAGGCTTAAAAAGTGAAATGTAAATACTTAGAGGGAACAAGTTCCAATCTTAAAGAGGTGTGCGAGCTCCTCGGTCTTAGAGGCAAGATGGACTTAGGTCCCGTTATCGAGACAGTAAGTGCCGTAATCGACGACATTAGAGAGAACGGTGACGCCGCTGTTTCCAAATACACGAAGAAGTTCGACGGCTGCGATATCGACAGTTCGAACATCCTCGTAACCAAAGAAGAGATCGATCAGGCTATGAAAGAAGTCGAGCCTGAACTTCTCGAAGTAATCAAGAAGGCGGCAGCTAACATCAGAGCATTCCACGAGAAGCAGAAGGAAGAAGGCTTCATGATGGATGTAGCGAAGGGTTCTAAGATCGGTGTCCGTGTTCGTCCTTTGAGGATCGCCGGAATCTACGTTCCTGGCGGTACGGCTCCTCTCCCGTCAACAGTACTTATGGATGTGATCCCTGCATCGGTCGCAGGAGTCGAGAGAGTTGTTTTCTGTACACCTCCTCGAAAAGACGGAACGATCGCACCTGTTATCCTTGCTGCAGCAACAATCGCAGGCGCCAACGAGATCTACAAGGTAGGCGGTGCACAGGCAATCGCTGCAATGGCTTACGGAACAGAGACTATCCCGAGAGTAGATAAGATCTGCGGACCGGGTAACATCTACGTTAATACAGCAAAGAGACTGGTATTCGGTCAGGTCGATATCGACATGTTCGCAGGACCTTCCGAGATCCTCATAATCGCTGACGAGACGGCAGTGCCTGAGTTCGTAGCGGCAGATATGCTCTCACAGGCTGAACACGACAAGATCGCTTCCGCGATCGTCCTTACGACTTCAAAGGAGCTGGCTGACAAGGTCTACGAAGCCGTTGACAGAAGATCCGAGAAGAGCCTTCGTAAGGATATCCTCGAGAAGTCACTGAGCACATACTGTGCGATCATTAACTGCGACAGCCTTGATACGGCTATTGCCTTCAGTGAGGAGCTTGCTCCTGAACACCTGGAGCTCTGCGTTAAGGATGCGGAGAAGGTAGTCGACAGGATCGACAACGCAGGTGCGGTATTCCTCGGAAACTACACACCGGAGCCGCTGGGCGATTACTTTGCAGGACCTAACCACACGCTTCCGACAAGCGGTACTGCAAGATTCTTCTCGCCGCTTAATACGGGCGACTTCTATAAGAAGATGAGCGTACTTAACTATAATGAGGAATCTCTTAAGGAATGCTACAATGACGTAGCTAAATTCGCGGACAGCGAGGGGCTGGAGTGTCACGCTTCCGCAGTAAGAGTTAGATTTGAGGAATAAAGATGAGTAAGTTTTGGAACAAAAAGACAAATGAGCTCCTGCCGTATGTAGCAGGTGAGCAGCCGAAGGACGGAGTTAAGGTCATCAAGCTCAATACGAACGAGAATCCTTATCCGCCGTCACCGAAGTGCCGCGGAGTGCTTGATGATATCGATATCGCGGAGCTCAGACTGTACCCGAATACCGACTCTCAGATCGTAAGAGAGAGCGTCGCGAGAAAATTCGGCGAGTATGGTATAAAGCCTGAGAACGTGTTCGTCGGAAACGGGTCCGATGAAGTGCTCGCGATAAGCTGGCAGAGCTTTTTCGAAGAAAAGGGCAATACGGATAAGAAGGTTCTGGTGCCTTCGATCTCGTATAGTTTCTATCCTGTGTATTCGCAGCTTTATGATGTGGAGACGGAGAAGATCCCGCTTAAGGATGATTTCACGATCGATGCGGAAGACTATATCGGCAGGGATAACTGCGGTATCGCCATCGCCAATCCGAATGCTCCTACGAGTATCGCATTGAGCCTTACGGATATCGAGAAGATCGTTAGGGGAAATCCTGATAGTGTCGTTCTGATCGACGAGGCGTATGCGGCTTTTAAGAATGAGTACGAGACTGCAGTCACGCTCGTAAATAAGTATCCGAACCTCATCGTTGTGAAGACTTTGTCCAAAGCTTACGGCCTCGCGGGCATCCGTGTCGGCTATGCTGTCGGAAATAAGGAACTTATCGACGGTATGATGAGAGTAAGAGATTCATTCAACTCATATCCTGTGGACAGGATCGCACAGAAGCTGGCGGCAGCGGCTATCGATGACGATGCATATTATCAGGAATGCAGGATGAAGATAATCAACACCAGAGAGTGGGCTGTAAAGGAGCTCGAGGAGCTGGGATTTACCGTGTG
>CADCQX010000083.1 GCA_902803695.1 Oscillospiraceae bacterium | reverse complement strand
ATCCGTATATACACCTGATTCGATTATGACCACACTGGCCTCTTCAGTCTCGCTCGTATCTTCAGTCTCATCAGGTTCTGTCTCTTCACCGGTCTGAGATTTTGAACGCACCTTGATATCGGTACTCTTAACGGAGTTTCCCATACATGACGACATTACAAAACTGACCAGGAGAAGTGACGACAAAAATACAAGGTGCTTTCTCTTCATAACTTACTCTCCTTTTGCAGGAACATAACCTTCCATCTCAGTGAGTTTCTGACCATCAGGACTTAAGATCCAGTCATAGAGCTTACGAGCAGGCGAACCCGGCTCTTCATCAGCAGCGATTACAACATAGTAAGGATTGATGAACGGATACTCTCCGCTCTTGATCGTCTCATTATTAGGCTCAACGCCATCTATCTGGAGGATCTTAAGACCGGCTGCCATGTCCATACTGGTAGCGTAGTAATAAGGTGTATAGCCCAGAGCCTGAGCAGAATTGTCATATCCTTTAACAACTTCAATGAGTTCACCCATATCAGCAGGCATGAGTTCGGTATCGACCTCCATCATTTCCTCACCTTCCATGACGAGTTTATCCATCATAACCTGGGAACCGGAACTGTGATTGCGCTGAACAGCCGTGATGGGCTCATCGTTGCCACCTACTTCCTTCCAGTTCGTGATCTTGCCTGTATAGATATCAACGATCTGATCCTTTGTAAGAGAATCAACCGGATTATCCACATTACATACGAATACCAATGCTTCAAGCGCGAACGGTTCCATCTCATATTCGAATCCGGCATCATCCATCATCTGGAAGACTTCATCACTCGGCTGCGCAACGATCAGGAGATCTGACGTACCGTCCATCAGATATTCGAAAGACTTGGATGTCTTATGGAATTCCATCGATTCATCTGCATCCTCCCTGTCAATGCCAAGGAGCAAACTCTTGATAGCAGTTGCCATCGGCTTGGTGGATGTAGATCCGTCAAGCTTCGGGAAATTGTTCCAAGTAAATTCGAAAGTATTCTCAACCATGACGATCGATGTCTCGTGAGATGGCTCTGTCTTCTCCGTGGTCTCTTCGGTCTCAGTCTCGGTCTCTTCTACTTCTTCTGTCTTCTCTGCCTCATCGGAGTCATCCTTTGTGGAACCTGTATTCTTGTTACTGTCGCAACCTGCAAGTACAAGCATGGATGCAGCCAGGAAAACTGCAGCAAATTTCTTAAATGATTTCATATAGATCCTCCCGAAATTTCATTACACTAGTAACTTAACATCTCAAGCGATCATTCTCAACAATAATTTATTAAATGCTTATTCTTTTCTTATCTGTCTGCAGGAAATGTCCTTCTCGAAAAAGGAAAACAAGCAATCCGCTGTTGCCTACCCATCACATTCCGTTAACGTTACGGATATAATCCTCAGCCGAGATCATTGGTCTTTCTAGTTCAGCGATCGTCTCAGGAGACAAAGTCATATTAGCTTCGTACTCCTCACCTGCTTTCTCAAACTTCGCGAGCAGAGGATCAGCAACAACAGCAGCTGCAGGAATATTGAGCATAGGTGTTTCCGGAACGCATACCATATCAAGATTACCGAAGCAGTTCTTACTGGAGATCTTCATCGCATCGAAGTTTCCTTCCCAATCAGGGAATCCGCAGCCGCAGATAACGAGAGTATGGATCTTAGAAAAGTCAACGAGTGCAACGTGACTTACGGTTCCGTCAGCGTGCTGCTCCATATCCATCTTAACAAGAGGGATGGTACGATCGAGAACTGCCTTAAGATGTGACGGCATTCCATAACAGTACAAAGGATAACTCCAGATGATAAGATCTGCTTCACGGTATTGATCGAGTATCTCGTTTTGATCGTCATTCATAACACAGTGACCATCCAATTTCTGCCAGCATCCGAAACATCCGCGGCAAGGAGAGATATTCTTATCAATGACATTGATGATGTTTATCTCATGTTCATTGTTGCGGTTCAATCCCTTAAGAAACGCGTCCGTCAATCTGAATGTGTCACTCTGCTTTTTAGGACTTCCGTTCAATACTAATACTTTCATTATCTCTTCCTCCTAATGGTCTTGATCTGACAATATATATGTCACTTATAATCCGATTATAACCTTAGGGAATACACCTTTTCCACGAAAAGATATTTGATTTATTTCCAACACAATTCAGCAGGAGTCAAGATTTCAGATCCTCATTAAATTCCTTGTCGTGTTCCTTGAAAAAATCGTAGAAATATCTCACGTTATCAAGTTCAGTCCATGACGCTTCTTTATAGTCTCTTGAATCAAGATCATAGATCTTTGCATTAAGCGTTCCGAGCATAAACGGCGAATGAGTCGCGATGATAAACTGGCATCCGAGAAGTCTGGTCATCTCATTAAGTTTCTCTGCAAGAAGCACCTGATTGGAAGGTGACAAAGATACTTCAGGCTCATCAAGAAGATAGAGATTATTTGGCTTGAGCAGGTCATTGAAAATTTGAAGCGACGTCTCTCCGTTGGAATATTTTTCCTGACGGAACTCTATGTCACTTTGAAGTCTGCGCCCCTCTTTGGACTTGAGAAAATCCATGCCGATCTGTTCACCTACTCCTTCACTTACGGCTCTGTCATAGGCGATACTCTCTCTCAGGACTTCGCGCTGCTGGATCTTCTTTATCTCGTAGAGAATGTCCTCACTCTTGATATACCGGCTGTCCTTCGGAATGGACTTCAGCGTCCTCCCGAACTCATCTTCGCCCAGGCCGAAGGAACACTCACCAAGATACCTTCCGCAGTAATCCACGGTTCCGAGAGTATTGGGTGTAGCAAGTTCTTTGCCTTCAATAGAGAGTTTGTTGGCGATCTGATTGAGCAGCGTCGATTTGCCTGAGCCGTTGTTTCCGTATAATATCGTCATCGGGTCGAAGAATAATACTATGCCTTCCTTTCCTCGAAAAACATTGTACGGATATATATTCGGGCAGGTACTCTTCCTAGAACTCAACCTGAAGCTTTGAAGATATATCATGATAATGGCATCCCTTCTTTTTTGAATGATTCTGCCATACTCAGACTTCCAAAAATGGGACTTTTAAGGAAATAATTATGGGTTAATTGCAAAACTAAAGTTAGTTTTTTCTAAACTTTCTTTCCCCAGAAAGCAATCATAACGGACCGCAACGCCATCAGGATAATCGACCTCGCGTCTTTCGATCTTGAATCCGCATCTCCTGTAAAAATCTACTGCATCATCGTCCGTCTGTGCTCTTACGCATTTAAGATCCAATGATCTCATCGCTTCGTTTATCATCAGTTTTCCGAGGCCGAGTTTTCGGCAGTTTTCATCCACGGCTATTCCGAGTATCTCATCATCCTTAAGAACAAGAAATCCGACATGGTCTCCGTGATATTCGCACACAAATATCTTCACAGAAGAATCGGTTATATAACCCTCCATCTTCTCTTTATATTTCTCGAAAGAGGGTTGATACATGCACGGCGCATAGATTCTGTAAGCATCTCCATTCAGAAGGCACGCACCGTTTTCGCAAAGATATACACGAGTTGAACTATCCAATTTCTTAAGTCCTCTCATTTTGAAGATATTCTTCTCTCAGAAGAGAATACCAGCTGGCATCGCAGATGCCTGTGTTGTTCCTGTCGGACTTGCGGAGAGTGCCGTCAAATTTAAGCCCGCACTTTTTCATGACCATTCCGGAATGCGGATTTAAAGGATCGTGATAACTGCAGATCCTGTTTGCCTCAACTTTTTCGAAAAAGAACTTTATAAGAGCAGCCATTGCCTCCGACATGATGCCCTGATGCCACCATTTTCTTCCGAGGCAGTATCCGATCATTATTGATTCGGTGTCTTCATTAACCTGACCGTGGATCGTGCCGACAGGTTCATCACCGTTGTCCTTGAGGATGATCGTCCAATGGTAATAATCTTTCTTGTCATATAGAGGGATCCAGGTCGAAAGCACATATTTAGTAACATCTATGTTCTTATGTGTCGGCCAGGTAAGAAATTTAGTAACCTCCGGGTCACTTGCCCAGTTATTGAACATAGCCTCAGCATCCGATTCAACGAACTGTCTTAATATAAGTCTTTCTGTCTCTAACTGTATGGTTCCGCAATGTTTCATATAAGCCTCCCTATTTACCCGTTCATTATATCAAAACAACTGATCGAAAAAGATCTGCATTTTAATGTTCAGTTAATGTTTAGCGTGTTTGGTGTTAATACTGCTCCTTTATCATCACATCAATCATCAAACGAAAAGGAGAAACACAAATGGACACTATTCTCAAAGTAAAGGATCTCACCAAGAGATACGGGACAAAGACCGCTCTCGATAATGTAAACTTCACTATCAAGCGCGGCAAGATCTACGGATTCATCGGTGAGAACGGAGCAGGCAAAACAACCACCATCAGAGCGATCACCGGATTAAGCGAAGTAGAGAAAGGAAACATCGAACTGTTCGGTTCCTCCACAAGCGAAGGAATACAGATGGGCCGAAGGAAGATAGGTTACCTGGTTGAAAGTCCGATCCTCTCAATGAGCGATACGGCAGCAGAGAATCTTAGAATGCAGATGCTGCTATACGGTCACAAGGACGAAGCAAAGATTGAAAAACTTCTTAAACGTGTAGGTCTTGGTGACGTCGGCAAGAAGAAAGTAAAAGATTTCTCACTGGGAATGAAACAGAGACTCGGCATCGCCATAGCACTCATAAACGATCCGGAACTTCTCATACTGGATGAACCGGTAAACGGTCTGGATCCCATGGGAATGATAGCAGTAAGAGAACTTCTCAAATCACTTAACGAAGAAGACGGCATAACGATAGTTGTATCGAGTCACATCCTGGCAGAGCTTTATCAGTTAGTAACAGACTACGTCATCATCTCTCACGGAAAGATCATCGAGGAGATCTCGAAGGAGGATCTGGATATGAAATGCTCCTCCTATATCATCATCGAGGCCGAGGACTCCAAGAAAGCAATGGCAGTCCTGGACGATAACGGTCTTACGGATCTGGAATATGACGGCAGTCTCATCAAAGTCCACGACAACGTAGAACAGAGCAAAGTAGCAAGGATCTTATTCGACGCCAGGATCTTCCTTACACAGATAACAAGATACGAAAAATCACTGGAAGATCACTATATTGAATTACTCGGGAGGAACTAACAATGGATCTTATCAAATGGGAAATAAAGCAAACACTTAAATCAAAATCATTCTGGAGCATAGGTATCGCCATTCTCATCCTGTGCAACGTATTTCACATCGTGGATTACATAAAAGGCGGCGTAACAGGCTACGATATGTTCATGGGAAACTGTAACGACTTTGTATCAACTTCGATGCTCCTTATCGGAATCTTCGCAGGCCTTCACATAACAGGTGCACTCGAAGACCGTAAGATCCAGGCAGCTATCATGGCAGGAAACAGCAGAGCGAAGGTTCTCGGTGCTAAGTACATCTCATATGTAATGACTATCTGTATCTACTTCGTAACAGCAACAATTATCCCTTCGATTATCGGATTTATCAGATTCGGCACGGCAGTGGAAGGCGGATCTTTCATGATCGATGTGGTTCTTGCAAGTCTCTTTTTCCTGATCTCTGAGATCTCCCTCTTCTCAATCTGTTTCCTCATCTCAATGCTCATGAAGAAGTCAGGTTTCGCTATCATCATCAACATGATCACAATGCTCGGCATTATGGTCGGAACTCAGTTCCTGTCATTCAAGGAGTGGGGCCAGAAGATCCTCGAGTACTCACCTCTCGGTCAGTATATGACATCACTGGGTGCTCCTTGTGCAAAGACTTTTGCGATCGCAGGCGGTATCTCAGCTGCATTTATCATTCTTATCATGGCTGCATCCTTCATGCATTTTCGAAAAGAAGAATTGAAGTAGTATAATGAACCTATTCAGAAAAAGCGAGGTCCAAACATGCCGAACATTCTCATAGCAGACGACGAAAAAGAGATCATCCGACTTCTCAAAGTCTACCTGAACGACTATAACGTTCTGGAGGCAAACGACGGCCAGCAGGCCCTCGCCATTCTCAACTCCGAACCGGTCGATCTGGCAATCGTGGACATCATGATGCCGAAGATCGACGGCTATCAGTTGATAACCAAGATCCGAGAGAGGAGTAACTACATTCCGGTCATCATCATATCCGCGAAGGTTACCCTCTCAGACAGGATCGTAGGCATGGATATCGGAGCCGACGATTACATAACAAAGCCGTTCGAACCTCTGGAGGTTCAGGCAAAGGTAAGGGCGCAGTTAAGGCGCCTTTCCGCATCTGAGAAAGTTACCAAAGTCGAGACTATAACGGTGGGAGATGTGACACTGAACCTTGCCGAGTGTACAGTCTGCAAAAACGGTGCGACCATTGAACTTACCAAGAATGAATTCAAGATACTGGAACTTCTCATGAACAGTCCGCGCCGTGTTTTCACCAAGGATCAGATCTACGAGTATGCCTGGTATGATTCCGATGCCGTAGATGACAACGCGATTCGCGTCATCATAAGCCGCCTCCGTGACAAGATCGGTGACAACCATATAAAGACAATACGAGGACTCGGATACCGATATGAAGAATAAGACAGGAATGAGCAAATTAAGACGTAAGATCGTCATCACCTTCCTCGTGATAACGGCTGCAACGGCTGGCATCAGCAGCCTTCTGGACTTTCTTATAGAAAAGCTGGAACCATTCTTTACACAAAGCGACACAAGGATGTTCACGGTCGTTCCGATATTCTTTTTCCTGTATATCGCCAATTACATCCTGGCCGGCTTCGTTTTCTACTTTATAGTTCGAAAAGCGATCCGCAATGAGAGCGAACGCCAGGTTCGCGAGAATAACCTGATGTACGCTGCTGTCGCTCACGACCTTAAGACTCCACTGACCTCCATTCAGGGTTTCTCCAAGGCTCTAGCTGACGACAAGATCCCCGAAGCTGAAAAGAATGAGATCTACGATATTATCTCCAAAAAGAGTACCCGCATGAACGATCTGGTGGATCTTCTCTTCGAGTATTCCCAGCTTGGCACGGCCGAATACAAACCAAGCCTGACTGATATAGATGTTGCTGAACTGATGAGAGGTATCATCGCAGATAACTATAACGATCTGGAAGAACACGGCATTGATGTGGATGTTCATATCCCTGATTCACCTATTATGATAAATGCCGACAAACGCGATATCTCACGTGCACTTTCAAATCTCGTCATCAATACCTATAAGCACAATCCGTCAGGTATCACTTTTTATATCCGTGTGGAACGCGAAGGTGATAAGTGTGTTATAACGCTGGCCGATACAGGTAATGAGATCCCGCAGGGAATGGATATCTTCGAGCCATTCGTTACAGAGAACTCCGCCCGTACCACAGGCGGCGGAACAGGTCTGGGACTCGCCATAACAAAACGTGTTATCGAAAGACACGGAGGATCCATCACTCTGACTCACAAAATTCCTGGTTATACCAAGGCTTTCATCGTCAAGCTTAAATGCAAGTAAAGGCCGCCTCATAATCGAGACGACCTTAAAGTTCCTGATAAAGTTTATCAGCTGTATGTTTTATTTCTTAATGACCTTGATGTTATCGGTTACATAACACATATCCAATTTTGCTTTTTTGTTTATAGTTATACTGTCGAGAGGACAAGTATCGATCATCACGTTTTTAAGATACGTGCTAACGGAAGCATCAACATTACCTCTGAGTTTCTGATTACGGATAAGTGTGAGATTGGTCAGATAATCTGTATCCTCAAGATTGAGCGTTCTAATGCTTTCACAGAAATCGAGTTCTAGATGAGTCGTAAGGAGACCAGGAGTCAGGGTCTTTAATCCTTTTACGTTGATGAACATGATCTTAGTAAGGTTAAACATATCAAACAGATCAAGTTCCTCATCTTTGAGACATGTGTCAGAAACATGAATTTCCTTTACAAAGCATATGTACCTTATACCCTGCAGACTTTCAACATTGTCTTCTTCTTCGATAGAGATATACAACGCATTCTCGATCTCACCGACACTTAAAGTACCGTTGTGATTCTTATCGAATTTCCTGGAAACATAGTTCCTGAAGCCCGGATCAGGGAAATGCTTTGCATCGATCTTTACACTTTTTGGCGCAGCCAAAAGGCTTGATCCGAGTCCCATTACCATAGTTGCTGTCACTATAAGTGACGTGATCTTTTGTAGTAATTTCATATATTTCCTCCAATTCTCGCGCGAAAGCGCTTTTTTTTGCGCAGCAATATCGCTGCACTACTACAAAAATAGAAAACACAAAGAATGGGAGAATTAAAACACATTCTCTCTTTTCATATCTTCCGTCATCAAATTTATCACATATCATTGATAATTTCCATATTGGATTGAGAACTGACTATTGTACCCAATCAATGCTCTTCTATTCGACATCAAGTCTCCATTTATTTATCTTGGTGATCGGGAAGTAGGACTCCTTTGCTTTCCGAAGTCCCGGGATTCCGAGATCTTCCTCCCGGTTAACAAATCTGACGTCCGTAAACTCACCGTCAGTCAGAAGAACTGTGATCATCCCATACTCCTTGTCTACAAAATTGCATTCTTTACAAGAAAAATTTTAGCATTGTTAATGCTTTCTTATCCATCACCAATCTAATATAAATTGTTTATTTGTTTTGTCAGATGAGATGTGTTTTTCGAGAAACAGAAAAAGTGATATAATGACTTCCCGTGTGAGAGCACAGAAACGGAGGTTCAAATGGAAGACAAAAAACAACAGTTGATAAAGATCATCCAGGATTTCACCGCTACAACCGGTATCTATCTCGCAGATGATGTTGAGAAAAGGATCAGAGAACTGGCCAATGAAGAGACTATACCTCATGCAAAGACAATGTATGAGTGCATGGTAAAAGATCTCGATCTTGCCAAGGAACTTCACAGACCTATCTGTCAGGATACAGGTGTACTTCAGTACTTTGTAGAAGTAGGTACATCCTCTCCATATATAAACGAACTCGAGGAGATCCTCAGAGAAGGAGCACGTAAGGCTACTCTGGAAACTCCTCTCCGCCCTAACGTCGTAGAACCTTTGGGCGAACATAACACAGGCGATAACGTCGGTTACGGCGCACCTTATATCGAATATGAGCTCGTTCCGAACAGTTCGGATCTCCGTGTACGTCTTTACATGGCAGGCGGCGGATGTTCGCTTCCGGGCAGGAGCAAAGTCCTCATGCCTCTCGAAGGAGTAGAGGGCGTAAAGAAGTTCGTATATCAGACGATCCTTGACTGGGGCGTAAACGCATGCCCTCCTCTTTGCATCGGTATCGGACTCGGTACATGCGCTGCCACATCGGCAATGCTTTCCAAGAAGGCACTTTTAAGACCTATCGGAACTCACTCCGAGTATCCTGAAGTTGCTAAGCTCGAGAAAGAGATCCAGGAAGGTCTCGATTCACTCGGCATCGCTCCTTTGGGCTTTGGCGGTTCCAGAACAGTATTGAACGTAAATATCGAAGCAGCTGCTCATCACCCTGCTACACTCGGTGTAGGTATCACAACCGGATGCTGGGCTACACGAAGAGGTGATATCATCATCCACGATGATCTTACTACCGAATTCGTATCTCACAAGAAAGCATTGGAGGGTTAAAAGATGAAAAAGATATTAACTACGCCAATTTCATATGATCAGATCAAAGATCTTAAGATCGGAGATACTGTTTATCTTACAGGTACTCTTGCAACATGCCGTGACAGCGGACATAAGAGAGTCGTTATCGAGAACAGGATGCCTGACAGGCTCGATCTTAAGGAAGGCGCTATCTTCCACGCAGGTCCTATCGTCGGAAAAGATGAGAACGGCAAGCAGTACATGGTCTCCATCGGCCCTACAACCAGCAGAAGAATGGAATCAGCTGAGGCTGAGTTCATCGAGAAGACAGGTATCCGTCTTATCGTCGGTAAAGGCGGAATGATGGAAAAGACCGCTGAAGCATGCAAGAAGTTCGGTGCCATCCACTGCGCATATCCGGGCGGATGTGCCGTAGTTGCTGCACAGGAAGTTGAAGAGATCACAGATGTTGAATGGATGGATTTCGGAATGCCTGAAGCTTTGTGGGTAATGAAGGTCAAAGAGTTCGGACCATTGATCGTATCCATTGATACACAAGGCAATAACCTTTTCGAGAACAACAAGAAGATCTATAAAGAAAGATTCGACAAACTGGTATAACAAAAACAAGAGGTATCCGACCGGGTACCTCTTTTCATTTCATCATATCTTTTTTGTATCTTCTCGAAAATTACTTATTAACGCCTGCTTCGAAAGTTGTTCCAAAGAATCTCATGTTAGCAAGTCCGATAACACCGCCGCAGATCATGAGGCCCGGCTCTCTTTTCATGATGCCTAATCCGAACATGAATGCTCCTGCGATAGTTCCGATAACTGAGATAACTCTGATTACTGCTTTTCCTGTGATTACGTTTTTCATTTTTATACCCTCGCTTTGTTTTAGTTTTATGGTTACATCTTATCGAGGGAGTTTAAACTTATCGTCAATACATGTATAAGAAAACACAAAGAATGTTAAAGATAGTGTTAAGAGCTTTTCTGATAAAATAATCCCAGAAAAAAATTTCTCGATCTACCCAAGAAACCGCTTTAGCTATTCGTCTAATAGATAGATGCGGATAAAAAAGGAGGCAAAAATGAACGACTCTGAACTCGAGAAGATCTACAACGAAGGCTATCGCGCAGTATATTGGACGGCTATGTCGATCCTCAAGGACGAACAGGATGCCGAAGATATAGTCCATGATACTTTCGTAACCTTGATCAGATCCTATGACACCATCAAGGATAAGAGCAAGGTGTTGTCGTGGCTCAAGAAAACAGCCGCCAACAAGTGTCTGGACAAGATCAAGCTTACCAGAACCGACAACGTAGATGACGAGTTCTTCGACCAGGTAGAGACCGTATCTGAGGATTTCCTTCCGGATTCGATCATCGAATCGGAGCAGATGCGCAAGATCGTCATGGACATCATTGAAAACTCACTGTCAGAAGAAGTAAGAAGAACTCTTATACTCTTCTACTTTGACGAGATGAGCACCAAGGAGATCTCTGAAGCGCTGGGTATTCCTCAGGGAACTGTTTCATGGCGTATCAGTTTTGCCAAGAAAACAATCAAAAAGGAGGTCGAGAAGTATGAAGAAGATAATGATACGAAACTGTTTGCAATGGCAATCCCATTCCTAACCAAACTGTTTATGAAAGAAGCCGAGCAGGTGCCGCTCAAGCCGATGCCCGCTTCACTTTTAACCTTGTCCGCATCAACCAAGGCATCCGTTACGAATGCCGGAACTAAGGTTGCCTCTACGGCGATCAAGAAAGGGACTGGTTTAATGTTAAAGAAAATAATCATTGCGATAATAGCCGCAGTTACTATGGCAGCCGCGGCTACAACAGGGATAGTCATCTATAAGACGCAAAGTACAAACAAGAAACCCGAGAACAAGAAGTCAGAAACAGAGCTCTCGGATAACGAAGATGAAGGATCTTCCGAAAAAGAATCCGAAAACAACGATATCGTTGAAAGCGATAACAACTCTTCATCTGATGAATCCGGTGTTGAAGAATTAAATTCTATACTCGATCCGAAAGCTGATCTCATTACCAAACTTCCTGTCATCAATGGTCATGAGATAAAACTCCCATGCACCATAGGTGATATCAAGGATATGGGATTTACTATCGACGAAGATACTATCTTCGACGGAAACGTATCAGCCGTATATGACGAAGGATTATCATACTACGCTTTCTTCTGTTATCTGGACGTTCCTGCTTCAAGAGAAGGAACAAGCGTCAGTGATGACGATACCGTAATAGCAGTCGAAGTATTCATGGAAGGAACCGACATGGATTTCTATGATGTTCAGATTGGAATGTTCGAGGAAGACTTTTTACCTCTGATCGGAACACCTTCCTACATAACGGGAAAAGCGCTGGATTACGGACAATATTATTACTACATGGGCGAAGACGGCAACATGTATGAGTTCTACTTCATGAACTTCAGTAATCCTGGAGAAGATGAGAAACTCTCATCCGTTGTGTTTGGATCACAGGAATTCATGATAGAAAACAGAAGGATCGGAGAAGATCTGTAAAGGAGAAAAACAATGAAAAATATAAATAAAATATTCGCACTTATTATCTGTTCGGCTTTGGCTTTATCTTTGATCGGTTGTTCCGGTGATAAAGCAAAAAACAACGACTCATCAAGTGAAACAAAGAATGAGAAGATAGATGCAAAATCCGAAGATCAGGATAAAGAAGATACTTCATCTTCAGAAGAGACCTCTTCCAAGAAATACGAGATGACGAAAAAGAAATGCCTTGGCAAGTGGAATTTCTATTACCCCGAATGCGCCGTTAATGTAAATAATCAGTGCAGCGGTTATGGTTATGTTAATGAAGACAATATCCCGCTGTTCTACTTCTATGCATATGCGTTCAATAATACAGACGGTGCTGATCTCTCATCTTTAACCATTGATGAAATGAGAACTCTGGTAGATGAGGATCTATTGAAAAATCATATCAGACGCTATTTCTATTCGCAGTTCAATTCAATCACTTTCTACACAAAGGATGTCACTGTAGAGCCTGCAAATATCGATGGCGTTGACGCATACTGGGTCCGTGGTCAGATTGGTGATGGAGAGAAGATGAACGAATCCGCCTTTACAGCTCTTTACGTTCTTGACGATGAAGTTCCGTATGTTATCTGGTGTTCCTATTTCTACCATAGCCTGGAAGAAGATCACGACACATGGATTATCGAAGACATCGCTCCGTCAACAGATGTGATGGAGGAATTCGCAGTTGAACTTCAGAGCACATTCGAAGTCGATGTCGACTGGCAGGGCTGATAAATCTATAACGAAAAATAAGGACTGGTCTCATACTAAGAGATCAGTCCTTTTTCATTTAGAATGCATCAACACTATGATAATCTGTCTCCCCCGGATAAGTGAATATCCGACACGAATGTTTCCGGACTAATTCCATCAGTTCTTCTTTAGTCTTTGCCAGACCAAATCCTCTTATACTCTTATCGGTATCGCTCTGATTGAAGTCTCCGTACGATCCTTCGATCAGCCACTTGTATTCACCGTTACTGAGTTCATATACATATATCTTTTCCTGTCCGCCGTCACTGTAAAAGATAGCCTTGTAATCGTCACTTATCTCTTCATCTTTCAGATAGACATACAAAGGATCAAGCAATTCGTCATCGGTCGTTTTAACTATGATCTCATCAGGGAGCGTACTTAATTCGACAGCACAACACGGGTAGCTTCCCTCTTCCACAAAATCCAAGGGACTTTCCTCGACTGTGATCGTCACTATCGAACCGTCATATTTAACTTCATCTGCAATAAACTCATATCCACCCTCACCCACGTTATCTGATGAGATTACAACAACATATCTTAGTGCATTAGCAGGCGCATTAAATACATAATAACCTTTGTCGGATGATGAACCTTCTACCGTTACGATAGAGATCTGATAAGTGAAATCTTCATAAGTATCCGGTTCAGTGACAGGAGTCGTTGTTTCTTCTGTTATTTCTTCTGTCGTTTCTTCGGAAGTCTCTTCAACAGTTTCAGTTGTTGTTTCTTCCTCTGTGGTCTCTGTTGTCGCTTCCGTTTCTATTTCAGTTTCGTAAGAAGTTTCCGTAGTTATAGTAGCAACAAATGAAGTCTCTGTTGAAACGGGACTGATCTCCTGACTACACGCTGAAGCGGCCGTAGCAGCGATAAGAAGCGGGATCCAGATATGCAATATGTTTCTTTTATTCATTTTTCTTTGTCCTTTCCCTTCTATATCCATATAGACAGGACAAAGATAAATATGTTTCAATTCTTAATTCAGATTAGAGAGCATTCCGGACTGCGGTGATATTTGTATAGTCGTCTT
>CADCQX010000082.1 GCA_902803695.1 Oscillospiraceae bacterium | reverse complement strand
CCGCAAGAGTAAGGAAGCAACCATGATCCTCGTAACCCATGATGTGGATGAAGCAATATATCTGTCGGACAGGATCGTGATAATGACACCACGTCCGGGAAAGATCAGCGAGATCATTGATGTTGATCTTCCGCATCCGAGACACAGAGGCGGCACGAGATTCTTTGATATCCGCAACAGATTGTTGGAGAAATTCCACATGGCAACAGCAACACCTGAACCCGAGTTCATAATTTAGCGAGGTGAAAAGCATATGAGCAGCGAAATAAACCAAAACAAAGAAAAAAACTTGGAAGAAGCTTTGACCGAGGTCAGAAAACTCGTTGGAGATATTAAATACGGTTCTGTTACTCTCGTGGTGCAGGATGGAGTTGTAGTTCAGATAGAGCGACAGGAAAAAATCAGAATTAAATAAAGGAGTATTACATATGGCAGATTTTGATACATTGAGGATCAGAGCAGGATATAATTCCGCAGATCATAATTACGCAGTCAACGTACCTATTTATCAGACAGCATCATTCGATCTTGGCAGCATTGAACGTGCCAGATCACTATGGTCACTTGAAGAGGCTGCAGGAATCTACACCAGAGTAGGCAATCCTACTGTGTCGGTTCTTGAAGAGCGTATAGCCGCACTTGATGGTGCGCACGGAGCAATAGCACTTGCTTCAGGTATGGCGGCAATCTCGTATACGATCCTTGCTCTTACCGAAGGCGGCGGAAATATAATTGCTTCGCAGTCACTTTATGGCGGAAGTGAGGATTCTTTCTCCCACTTCTTCCCGAGATTCGGAGCTAATATCAAGTTTGTAAAAGACCGCTTTGATGCAGCATCCTTCGAAGCAGAGATCGATGAGAAAACACGTGGTATTTACATTGAGACTATCAGCAATCCTAATGCAGAGCTCTATGACATTGAGGAACTTGCAGATCTTGCACACAGATATGAGATACCGTTGATCGTTGATAATACAGTAGCAACACCTTATCTTTTTAATCCTATTAAGCATGGTGCTGACATTGTCATCTATTCCGCAACAAAGGGCCTGGGAGGACACGGTAATACAATTGCAGGATTGATCCTTGAGAGCGGCAATTTCACATATAGTAAAGAGAAGTTCCCTCAGTTCTATGAGAAATCCTATAAGATCAGAACCAGAAATAACGAGCCGCGTTCTCCATATGAAGTCGATAACAAGGGTGTTCTTCTTACACATCTTAGAGCTTTCTATCTTGAGTTTATCGGTGCAGCCATCAGTCCTTTCGATGCGTTCCTTATTCTTCAGGGAGTTGATACTATTTCCGAGCGTCTGAATAAACAGGTCAGAAATGCCGAGAAGATAGTCAAATATCTGGAACAGAAAAAAGAGGTTGCATGGGTAAAACATCCGAGTGCTTCAAACAGCCCTTACAAGGCTTTGGCAGAGAAGTATTTCCCCAAAGGAGCAGGTGCGCTTCTCTCATTCGGTTTTACGGGAACTGAGGAACAGCTCGATAAATTCTTCCAGCATCTGAAGTATTTCTCATATCATGTAAATATCGGTGATGTCAGATCTTTGATCGTAAACTCACCCAAGACTACTCATGCAGAACTTGATGAGACACATCTGAAGAATGCCGGCATTGAGACAAACACCGTCAGGATCTCCGCCGGCCTCGAAAATGCAGATGACCTTATTGCTGATCTGGAGGAAGCTTTTATACATGTCTTCGGAACATAAGATAACGATCTCAAACGCATCAGTAGCAGATGTTGATGACCTTCATAATATAGAGGCTTTATCATTTTCTGCTGAGCAGGCTGCAAAAAAAGAAGCTTTCCGCTATCGCTTGAATAAGTTCCCGCAGTGGTTTTTTAAAGCGGAAATAGACGGTAAGACTGTAGGACTGGTCAACGGAAGTTCTTCTGATCATAAATATATTACTGATGATCTTTATCTGGCTGACGGAGCATACAATGAGGATGGTGATAATCTTCTGATATACGGATTGGCTGTTCATCCTGATTACAGAAAGAATGGGGTGGCGCATAAACTCCTTCTGCATATCTTGTGTGTTGCTAAAGCGAGAGGGAAGAAGAGAGTGTCCCTGACATGCAAAGAATCACTGATCGGATTTTACGAGAGCTTCGGCTTCGTAAATCACGGGATTTCAGAGTCTGTGATCGGAGATGTGACTAGCTACGACATGGAACTTGATCTGTGAGAATTGTCATTTATGAGCTTTGAAAAAGGGGTATTTCCTAAATGGAATGCCCCTTATTGCTTTAAGAAACAGAAACGCTTGACATAACGGGCCGGCTTGGATATAAACATATTCGCAAGGTGGGTATTATTACGGGAGATATAAATATGATTACCAGAGATGAAGCATTTGAATTACTTAAGAAATACAACAAGGATCCGTTCCACATACAGCATGCACTGACTGTCGAACTTGTTATGCAGTGGTATGCCAAAGAACTGGGGTTTGCAGATGAAACTGAATATTGGGGCATCGTAGGACTCCTGCACGATATAGATTTTGAGATCTATCCTGAGGAACATTGCCTGAAGGCACCTGAACTCTTAAAAGACGGCGGAGTAAGTGATGACATTATCCACGCGGTCTGTTCTCACGGATACGGCATTACTGTAGGCTGTGGTGTGACAATTGATGTTGAACCGGTTCATGAGATGGAGAAGGTCTTATTTGCTGCAGATGAACTTACAGGACTGATTGGTGCTGCAGCTCTTATGAGACCTTCGAAGAGCACGAAGGACATGGAACTTAAATCTTTGAAGAAGAAATATAAAAGTAAAGGTTTTGCTGCAGGATGCTCCAGGGAAGTAATTGAGCGCGGAGCTGATCAGTTGGGATGGGAACTTGATAAGCTTCTTACCATGACTCTTCAGGCGATGGCTGCAACTGAAGATGAATTGAATGCAAGATTATCTGTGGCCTGATCATCTGAATATACGGAAAACAAGGTTGTTTATATGCTGAATCAGTTCTCGAGAACACAGTTGTTATACGGAAAAGAAGCAATGGATCACATGGCTGCATGCCGTGTTGCAATATTTGGCATAGGCGGTGTAGGAGGCTATGTTGTTGAAGCCCTTGTAAGATCAGGTATAGGTGCATTGGATCTGATCGACGATGACAAGGTCTGTCTTACCAATATCAACAGACAGATTTTGGCAACAAGGAAGACTGTAGGCAAATATAAAGTTGATGTGGCTGAAGAGCGTATAAAAGAAATTAATCCTGATTGTGAAGTAAGAATGTACAAAACGTTTTATCTTCCGGAAACGCAGGATCAGTTTAACTTTGCTGATTATGATTATGTGGTTGATGCCATTGATACCGTAACCGGAAAGCTGGCTATAGTAGAGAATGCAAAGAAAGCAGGAGTTCCGGTCATCTCTTCTATGGGCGCAGGAAACAAGACAAATCCTGCCGCTTTCGAAATAGCAGATATCTATCAGACTTCCATTTGTCCGCTCGCTAAAGTAATGCGGCGTGAATGCAGAAAAAGAGAAATAGATTCTTTGAAGGTCGTATATTCCAAAGAGCCGCCCATGCGTCCGCTCGAGGATATGTCGATCAGCTGCAGACAGCATTGTATCTGTCCTCCCGGAACTGTCAGAAAATGTACCGAACGAAGAGATATTCCGGGTTCAACGTCTTTTGTTCCTTCCGTTGTCGGACTTATAATTGCAGGTGAAGTAATTAATGATATTTGCGAAGGCTATCGTGAAAAGGAGATGCAGAATCTATGAAATCCATCCTGATCAAAGATACGACTCGTGAAGAACGTGAGGCGATCGTAAGAGCTTCTCTTGATTGTGGCGGCGGTTGTGAGAACTGTTCATCATGTTGGCTGGGAGGCGGATCCCCATGGGACATTTACCAGGATTATATCGACGCTAAGCGTGAGATCATAGAGATCAACATGGGGTATATGGAAGAATACCGCCAGAACAGACAGATCACCTGAGGTTACAGTTAGTGGACATGGCGCCTGACATTATAAGTTCAACAGAAGAGGAGAGAAGATCGTATATCAGGAACAGATTTCCATGTATTTCTGACTGTGATATGTGTGGTCTGTGTAAAGTGTTTCACGGAAAAGATCCTGAAACAGCTTATGATGATTATATCCTCGGAAAGCGTTCTTTTATTGAAGTGTCGGGTGATTACAGGGCAGGATGATAGTTGATCCGCTTTAAAGAACGGTCTTGATCATTTTAAGTCCGCTGCCCAGAAAATCATTGCCATATTCTTCAAGAACACGTTCAGCATATCTCTTGCTGCTGCCGTCTATTTTGCTTCTCTGATAAGCAATCACGTTAAAAGTATCAAGAGCCTGTTTATCTGATGATCCTGAATACAACTCCTTGTAGAATCCTTCGATTTTCCCGAGCAATTCCAAGGAAGCTTCTCTTAAGGTTATATATCTTCCGTCACTTAACATGATGCGGTTTGTATCGAGATCAAAATGAGCGGCATTCTTGAAGTTGATCGCGCTGTTTGTCTGGCGTTCTTCACCCAATATTTCCGCCGGTCTTGATGCTTCGTATAACGCGAGTATACGAATGAACTTAAGATCGCGGACATCAAGTCCGCCGTAAGCATACGGATTGATATCGACATTCCGGAGCTCAATGTGATTGATCCCGTTCTTTTCCAAAGTTTCAAGTGAATTAGGTCCTCTCGGTTTGATCCTTACAGGATAGTAGAGTTCGGTCTGAGATGTGATAAGACCATCATCAATGTATTTTCTGATGCTGTCTGCATAAGCTTTTGTACTCGCATAATCAAGCACGGGGACGAAGAGATTCCAATAACCCAATTCGCTGCATCGAACTGAAGCCATGCCGAGAAAATCCGTCTTTCCTTTAACGCCCTGTTCCAGAAAAGACCCGTCTAAAACAGGTGATGCCGATAACAGCACATTAAGTATCCAGCCGTCACAAACAAGATTTGATGCCAGATCGAGATAAAGTCTGTCTTTGAATTCTCTGATGGACAGCTCGGACCCTGAAGCTTTGTAATCTGCTTCTATCAGTTTCTGCCCAAATGAAAAATTAACATGTATTCCACTGAATGTCATCTTGTACTTACCATACATCTTGGCAAGATAATCCCTGTATATTGTCTTGTCATACAGGGGACCCGTGAATGTTGCAACGGGAATATCTTTTTCATCTTTTATGTAAGGCGGGTTTGAAAAGTGCCATTCATATTCTTTTTCCGGAAGATTAAATATAGTCTCGCGGACACGACGTTCATGTGATTCGAGTTCTTTTATCGCTTCCTCTTCATTCTTTGATACGCCGGTGTTTATTTCAAGCTGATTCTCGCAGAAGTCTCTTACGATATATTTATCGGCCGGGAAGGGGTGAGGAGTATGCGCGAAAGTACCGTCTCCCAAAACTCTGAGAGATTCCTTTTCTATACCGAATTCGCAATCCGGAAAATCTGCGCTAACTGTCGTATCTTTATAATGCAACATATGGTTACTCCTGCGACTCAGGAATCAGATCAGTGAGTAAGAAGTAATGATCTCAGTCAGTGATTTGCCTTCAGAAAGAAGTTTTAATTTGTCCTTGCCTGCTGAAGATATTCTGTCAGCACGGTCGTAAACAGGAGCCAGAAGTGATTCTTCTCCCAGTCCTCTCTCCTTAAGACCTTCTTCAGATAATTTAACGATCTTAAGAAGCAAGGATCTTAAGTCATCACGGTTTACAAAAGAAGGAAGATCCTTATAACTGAACAGTCTTCTGAGTTCATTTGCGTTATAACTGTGACCATAGATGACCTTGTCGTTTGACAGGATCTCATCTAATTCAGGAAGTTTATAAGCCAAACCCAACTGGAATGCTATTCCTGCCAGAGCTTCACTGAAGGGCTGTGTGCACATGCTTCTGTATTCAATAGTCCCTCTGCCCGTAAGTTCGATGAACTTATATGAACGCAGGAGCTTAATGTCTCTTTCTGCATCCGGTTCAAACAATGTTTTGTGGTATTCGCCATGTGTATAGAATTCGCCTTCTATGAAATTGCGTGTTGCATATTCAGCGAACGGAACAGGGCGGAAGAAAATATATCTCTTATCTCTTTCGGCGCAAAAGATGCTTGTTGTTGAGATATAGTCGATAAGAGCATCGATGTCTGAAATATTAACATCATAAATTCCGATGTTGTGAGGATTGATGCCGTGAGTACTGTATTCCCAGAGCATATCTCTTGCCAATATGAGGCCGGGTTCATCTTCGGGCATATCTGAATTTGCAAATATGACTGCCTTAAGTGGTTCAAGAAGTGAGAATACCCTAAGTGTTTCAGTAAGATCCTCTTTCTTTACATCCAGCTGGATCTGTGTTGCGCTGGCAAATGTTCCGAAGCCCGGATACTTGTGAAATCCGCCGATCCTTTTCCAGGCATCAGCCTTTCGCAGGTAACCTTCAAGCATTTTATAACGGCCGCAGTCGATGTAATCCTGTCTGCACTTTTTGTAGTAAGGCTGTATGCCGAGACCTGTCAGGATGTGATTGTCTTTTCCGAGTTCTCTGTTGAAGAGGCGGATGTATTCTTTGAGTCTCCCGTTGACATCTAAAAGACTGCCTTCCTTGCCGAAAGATATCTCAAGATTGTTGTATGAACAATCGAAAGAGAACAGATCGCCGTTTTTCTCGTTTATTGCTTCGTGGTTATATCCTCTGTTATCAAACCTGGTCTTTTTAAGCCCAAGTTCTGTAACGATGCTGCTGAATGCCTTTCTGCTGACATTATGTGATGTGGCCTCGCCTGAGAGGTTAACGATGGGCATCTCAACTTCAACGCCGACATATGTTTTTCTGTCGGATTCCGTAGGTTTGATATATTTGTCGTAGATCAGTTCTCTTATGTCTTTCATTTTTACTGTCCTCCGGTTTTAGAGTCCGGCATAAGCCAAAAAGATCGCTCTGATTGCCTGTTCGTCAGGTATATATTCGCCTTCGTGTTCTTT
>CADCQX010000081.1 GCA_902803695.1 Oscillospiraceae bacterium | reverse complement strand
CACAATTTTTCGGATGAAGGTTATATAACGATCGGGGATTATATTACCTGCATCTTGGATCAGGACGGCGAACTGATAAGCCGTTTGTCTTCGGCTGACATCGTCGGTGAATCTGATAAAGCTTTTACCACACTTTTAGGATGTATCGCTGAGAATGGAGACCTGTATTGTTATCTCAATCATGGAGGTTTATGTAAGGCCAAGATAGATCCTGAGACGGGGAAGCCCGGAAGCGTAGAGAAAGTTGAACTTGGTTCAGGCAATATATCTTATATCGAATGTATGTCTGTCTATGGAGATTATGGTTTTATCTTCGCAGAATCCGGAAGTTCATACGAAGTCCTTGTTATCAAGGACGGAGAACTCGTTCTCGAGAAGGATCTTAAGAGTGAATTTGCGACTGATTATGTTTATGTAAGCGGGATCAGCGGAAATGACAGTAAGGTCACTTTATATATCTCATATTCAGGCGGCCTTGCCGAATGCGAATATGATATTAAGAGCAATGACTTTAAGAAGGTCGGCGACTCCATATTCAGCAGGCCCGGAAATGTGGTTCAGGGCTTTGACGGCAGATACTATTCCGATGAAGGTGACGGAGTCTATGTCGATGGTGAACCGTTCTGTTTGTTCGGAGATTCTGACGGGAATCTGAAAAGACTTTCCGATGCTAAATTAGGTTCCGTAATGGAAGACCGGGTCATTCTTTACGGAGATGCGTCAGATACGATCTCTCTGGATCAGGATCCTGTTCTTTATATTCTTGTAAAACAGGCTGAGAATCCTAATGCAGGCAAGACTTTGATCAAAGCATATTCTGCATATTCCATGGTGGATGAGATGATAGCAGAGGGAATAAAGCAGTTTAATGCCGGAAGCGACAAATACTACATAAGGACCCAGGCTGACGATGCGTATAACGATCCTGATTTCGACATGTTTGATTCAGAAAGTTATCAGAAATACGAAGATGAGTTTAAACTGACGGTCCTGTCGGATGACGGTCCTGACATCATCTTTAATGCCGATAACATAAGCGGATTGGAAAATGATAATTGTCTTATTGACCTGAGTAAAGATATCAAGCTCGATCCTGACAAGTATTATGCTACGGTTGAAGAATGTGCTGTAACAAACGGTAAACTTTATTCTCTTCCTTTGAACTTCTATTTTGAAGGTATCATTACAGATAAGTCATATGTTAAGGAAGGAACCAAGGGATTTACTTTTGACGAATATGAGGAGTTCGTAAGTACTACCTGTAACGGAGAGAATCCTTTGTGTGAGGAATACTCCAAGGAAGACCTTCTTGTCCATTTTGTGTGCAGTTCATATAACTCATGGATAAAAGACGGCAAGGTGGATTTCGATCATGATGAATTCAGGAAAATGGCTTCGTACACGAAGGATAACATTCCGGATCAGGCTAATCTCGAAGATGAAAACGGCGTTGTCACTTTTGACGACGGGTATCTGATGAACCAGGCAAAAAAGAAAGCATCCTGCATGTCGGTCTATGATCTTTCGTTCTTAATAAGATATATGCCTGACATGAAAGATCCGGTTCTTCTTGGATTGCCTTCTTCTGAAGGAAAAGGACTGACTGCACACATTGAAACGACTGTATCATTAACCGCATCCTGCAAGAACAAGGATGCCTGTCTGGAACTCATAAACATATTGCTTAGTCCTGAGATCCAGAAGCTGAGTTCCTGCAGTCCGATGAACAAGGAGGCAGCAGAATACCTGATAGATAAGACCATAAGTGCATTAAATGCCGAGTATGAGAAAAGACGCGATCAAATGGGTTATACCAATGAAATGCTGGGAATGATGGGATTGTCCGAGGTTCCTTATGAGTTAAGAGAAGTATACCTTGATGCTCTCGAAAACATTGACGGAGTGGGCCATTATGATCTGTCGGTAACAACGATCCTTCGTGAAGAATCAAGAGCATATTTCTCAGGTCAGAAAGACATTGATTCTTTTATCGGTAATCTCGAAAACCGTGTTCAGACAGTGATCAACGAACAAGGATAAGATGAAGTCTCAGGGGGCCGCAAGGCCTCCTGTTTTTTTGCCTTTCTTTCATATTTGTAATGTTAATCCCTGATATGTAATGTAAAAAAATAGTTTTCGAATATAGACAAGAATAAAATTGTATTGGGAAGTAAAGACACATCACTATTTCTTCATGGAGTTGGGAGATATTATATGGAAACAAAAAGGGAAGTTGCTGCTGTTCTTGCAGTCCTGATGATCGCGGGATCCTTATCGGTTCTCGGGGGATGCAAGAAGAATAATGAAGAGGTCATACGCGAAGAAGATACATGGTATTACGCCAAAGAGATCGATCTGAATACGGCGTGTGATATATCGGGATATGACTCGGTGTCTGTCGATGATCACAGGATCCTCGGTGATTATATACTCGTATCATATACACTTTTCAAATACGATAATGAAACAGTATCAGACGATAAGATCACATGCATATTAGATTCGGAAGGAGAACTGATCAACAGTGTGGATCTTAAGGCTATCTCCGGAGACTACGATGAGGAAGCATATATGGAGGTCCTCGGTTGTTCGCAGGAAAATGATGTTCTCTATTGCTATTATTCCGAGAATAATTGGGAAAAGGATATCAACCTGATAAAGAGATTCAGCGTGGATCCTTCGTCCGGCAATGTAGGTGAACCGGAGGATGTGGATTTTGCTCTTGCCCCGGGTGAGCGTGTGGAGGAAATGGCATTTTGTGATGATTACACTTATATATTCAAGTGTTCCGGAATGGCTGTCATCCTATATGCGTATAAGGATGGTGAACTGCTCATGGAGAAAGAAGTCAGAGGTTTTCTGAGTTATGAAGGTTTCGCTGTGGATGGCATAAGCCGTGACGGAGATTTGATCAGGTTTTATATCTCCAACGCATCAGGAACTACCGAATATGAATATGATGTCAATACTAATGATTTTAAAAGGTCCGGCTCGGAAAAGTTTTATTCCGGAAACGGTACGGTAAGAGGTTTTGACGGCAGGTATTATACGACCAAATCAGGCGGTATCTATGTCGATGACGAACTGTATCTGTCTTTCGGAGATACGGACGGGAATCTATATAAACTTGCATGTTCCAAACTGGAAAGAGTGCAGGAAGACAGGATCTATCTGTATTTCTGGGATCTTGATTTTGATACGTATAAGATGATAAATAATATAACGATCCTCAAAAAGGCTGATAAGAATCCTAATGCAGGAAAGATACTCATCAATGCCGAATCTGCATTTTCGACTGTGGATGAGATGACAGCCGAAGGAATAAGAAAATATAACTCCGAAGACAACGGATATTATATCAGGACTATGAGTGAAGATTACTACTATGGTCATCCATTCAATTATTCCGATGAAGAAGAATGGAAAAAATACGAGGATGATTTTAAGATGAGGATCCTTTCAGATGACGGTCCGGATATAATATTCCAGCCTGCAAAAGTCAGCGGTTTGAATTCAGGACAATATCTTATGGATCTGAGTGAAGATATAGTGCTCGATACCGGATCCTACTACACAAACATAATAGACAAGTTGAAGGTGGATGATAAGCTATATAGCATACCGCTGAGCTTCAGAGTGGAGGGCATCCTTACGGACAGATCCCTTGTCAAAGACGGAGCGAAGGGATTTACTTTCGAAGAGTATAAGGAACTGGTAAGTACTATTTGTAACGGTGATGATCCGATGAATGATATTTATTCAAAAGAGGATTACCTTTTGCAGTGCCTGAGTACATCAGGAGATCTCTGGTTCAAAGACGGCAAGGTGGATTTTGATCAGGAGGCGTTTAGGGAAACAGCAGAATATATAAAGGATAATGTTCCTGATAAAGCAAACCTGGAAACAGAAGAAGATTCGGTCGTGATAAGCACCGAATATCTCAGAGAACAGACAACGAGAAAAGCCAGAGCATTCTACATGCTCTTTACAAGCGATCTGTTAAGAGAAACCTCGGATCTCGATGAACCGGTAATCCTCGGATTTCCTTCGTCCGACGGCAGAGGCTGTATGGCTAAGATAACAGAGAGTGTTGCAATATGTTCGTCAGCCAAGCATAAGGATGCGTGTATTGATTTTATTAAGATGCTGCTGTCACCGGAAATCCAGGAACTGAATCTGTATAATCCGGTCAACAGGGAAGCAGCGGAATTCCTCATAGATAAAGCTGTAAGTTCTATGGATGAATACTATGAAAGATGCATCGCGGATCCGAATCTGACTCAGTATGATCTGCATCTGATGGGCGTCGTGAAGGCGCCTGAAGGAGCCAGGGAGAATTATCTCAAGACTTTGGATAGCGTGGAATGTGTCTATACATTTGATACCGCGATGTCGACGATCGTATCGGAAGAAGCAAGAGCATATTTCTCCGGTCAGATGGACATAGATACTTTCATCAAAAATCTTGAAGACAGAGTACAGACAATGCTTGATGAGAAGAAGGAATAAACCCGCATAAGATATGCCTCGCCTTTACTTTGATTTATGCGAACATTATAATAACGTTGTAAATCAGTTAATGAGGTGATCTTTATGAAGAAAATAGTTGCTATCGCGCTTGCATCAGTCATGATGCTCGGTCTTTTCTCTTCCTGTTCAGGAAAAGATTCCAATGGTGGAAACGGTGATTCCAAGAAGGAATTCGTAGTAGGTTTTGATGCTGATTTCCCGCCTATGGGTTTTAAGGATGATAGCGGTAACTATGTAGGTTTTGACCTTGATCTTGCTAAGGAAGCAGCAGAGCGTATGGGCCTCGAGTTCGTAGCTCAGCCGATCAACTGGGACAGCAAGGATCAGGAATTGAGTTCAGGAAATATCGACTGTATCTGGAACGGTTTCACGATCAGCGGACGTGAAGACAAGTACGCATGGACAGATGCATATATGGAAAATAAGCAGGTCGTAGTAGTTAATGCCGATTCCGATATCAGCAAGCTCTCAGATCTCGCAGGCAAGACCGTTGCAGTCCAGAAAGATTCATCAGGACTAGCAGCAGTTAATGACAATGCAGAACTTAAGGATTCATTCGGAAGCCTTCTTGAAGAAGACAACTATCTGAATGCCATGATGGAATTGGAGTCAGGTGCTGTTGATGCCATCGTAATGGATGAGATCGTAGCACGTTATCAGATCCAGACATCCGGTAAGAACTTCAAGGTCCTTGATGAGTCTGTAGCAAGCGAGACATACGGTGTAGGTTTCGACCTTAAGAACACCGAACTTCGCGATCAGGTTCAGAAGACCCTCGAGGAGATGGCAGCTGACGGCACTATGGCCAAGATCTCCAACGAGTGGTTCGGTACAGACGTTACCATCATCGGTAAGTAATTAGTAAGGCAGGTTCCTGATGGCCGAATTTTTAAAGACCCTAATAAGCATCCTGACCCAACTCGGGTCAGGATTTCTTACATCGATAATACTTTTCTTCCTGACATTGATTTTCTCTATTCCTCTGGGACTTCTTGTCGCAAAGGGAAGAATGTCGAAGAATATCGTCATCAGTTCTCTGGTGCGTTTTTATATCTCGGTCATGCGAGGAACTCCTCTCATGCTCCAGTTGCTCCTTGTCTATTTCGGACCTTACTACCTTTTCAACATCAACTTGAGAAGCCTTAAGCTGGGTCCTATCGACTACCGTAATATCGCGGCTGTCATCGGATTCTCGATCAACTACGCCGCATACTTCGGTGAGATATTCAGGTCAGGCATACAGTCCATGTCCAAGGGCCAGTATGAAGCAGCAACAGTCCTTGGCTTCTCGAAAACACAGACCTACTTCAGGATCATCCTGCCGCAGGTCATCAAGCGTGTGTTGCCTGCAGTTACGAACGAGGTAATAACACTCGTAAAAGATACGTCACTTGCGCAGGCTATCTCGGTAATAGAAATGTTTACGGTTGCAAAGCAGATCTCTGCGGCGCAGGCATCCGTTATCCCTTTGTTCGCGGCAGGCATATTCTACTATGTATTCAACGGACTTGTTGAGATCGTCATGAACCGCT
>CADCQX010000080.1 GCA_902803695.1 Oscillospiraceae bacterium | reverse complement strand
CGTTGTCAAACAACTCAAGAATGTCTTCCTTGCCGGACAGTGGCTCATGGGTTCAGGCGGACTTCCGCCGGCAACAGCTCAGGGCAAATACGCTGCTTGGCGTATCTGCAAAAAAGAGGGCGTTGAGTGTAAATAATCGATCGCATCTGATCCCCTGTACGGTAAGTGCAGGGGATCTTTATGTCCTGTGATAAAATGTGAGACAGGAATAAGGTTTAAGGATGGATAACAGTATGAATATCAGAGTAGAGAATTTCGATGAACTGGTTAAGCAAGAGTGGAACTATCCTGTTTTGGACGGGAATAAAAGCGGAACTCAATTGAGTGTCTGTGCTGCTGATGCTGATGTTGCAGGATCGGTCAGATATACCTATGACATAGACAGGATCAAAGATTTCCCCGATGCCAGATCGGTAAGTGTTTTCGGACTGGATCAGGAGACATTTGAGTACTTCATAAAAAATTACGGAAAGCAGTTCCGTTATATAAGGTTTTTCAGAAATAAGTGTGTTGAGGATTGGTCGCTTCTTGGGACGCTTCCGGATCTGGAATGCGTTTACTGGTATGTCAATCAAAAGATCTCAAACCTCTGGGATATGAGCAACAATAAAGCTTTGAAGGCTGTAGTGCTAGATGATTTTACGAAGTTACATGATATATCGGGCATCGAGAAAGCGCCTTCTTTGGAGTGGTTCGGCTTCGGCAATGCTGTTTGGAACTCAGCTGAGATCGACAGTTTAAGACCGTTTGTCGGAACGGATATAAGACGCATCGACTTTTTCGGAAAGAAGATAAAGGATATGGATATCTCGTTAATTCCGGAACTTAAGAAACTGGAGGTTTTCGGGTTCCCGACGAATCTTTTTACTACGGAAGAAGTTGCTTGGCTTAAGGCGAAGTGCCCCGAGCTAGGCGGGTATTCCATGAAGCCTTATATCGAGTTTGAGACTTTTAACGAGGAGACAAAGAGGACCGATGTTCCGGCAGTCATAATCACGGGCAAGAGAAAGCCGGTGCTCATCGTTGAAGGAAATGAGAAGAAGATAGAAGACTTTGTAAGGAAGTTTGACCTGCTGGTCGAGAAGTACAGAAACGAGTGATACTTATTGTTTTCGAAAAAAATTCTACAAATGTAGAAAAAGTTGTTGACACGATTATTCTACGAGTGTAGAATGAGCCCAGATAGTAAGGGAGAAATATTTACCGGAGGGTTCAAAAATGAAAATTAAAGGTACAGAAAAGATCAAAAAACTCGCATCTGCAATTCTTATGACATCCATGGCAGTTACTGCTGCAGGCTGTACGGTTCAGTTCTCGGAACATGATAAAAAAGAGACTTCAGCTACTGTTGAGACTCAAGAAGAACAGAAGGAAGAAGAGACAGAGAAGGCCTCCGAGAGTGCTACAGAGAGTGCTTCAGAAAGCAAGACAGAGGAGAGCTCCGAGATTATTGAGACAGGTGTCGTTGAGTCAGGAGATGAGACTGTTGTTCTTATCGGAGTTGAGAATAAGGAAACTCAGGCTGAAGAGGAGCACGACCAGGAATGGATCGAGAGCCAGCTCGCTGAAGGAAACATCGACAACTGTTCGTTCACTTTCGCTGATGCAGGCGAGGACAAAGAGCTCATTACGTCTTGGGCTACTTACAGAGTAAAGAAGTCTCCTAACGAAGGTAAGATCTTCATCACGATAGATGATGAGTCCTATGAGCTTGATATCTCATCTGATTGGACAGGAACAAGATTCAGTAAGACTTATCTTCTCAAATCCAACGGCAACACATATATCTATGTATTATCACACCTTGAGGGAGACCGTACTGATGTCAATGTTTACAAGGTTGACGATAAGGGTGTCTCATACGTTGATACTGTTGAGAAACTTTTTATCTTCTCAGACATGAATTATCCGTGGGAATTCCTTTGCGAGCACTATGGTGAGATGAACGGAGCTCTCGATTTCTACCAGTACTATACTGTCGGATCAAATGGTATTCCGGTGCCTTCTGAGGATCCAATATATGTTACCTCAAGCGTTGAGCAGGTCACATTGGCTGAGGAGAGAACAGGTAAGCTCGTGATGTACGGACAGATCACCGATCAGGATATATTAGTATCTGCTGATGAGCTTATCAGACCTTCAGAGACCGACTTCAAGACCTATATCGAAGTAATGGACAAAGACGGCAACTTCATCTCATTTGACTGCGTTGATTGGTTCGCCTCCTTTGAAGACAGTGACATCGGACACAAAGAGGCCGTGTATAAATTCTTCGATTACAATTTTTAATACTGCCAAACATAACGGGGGCGTCTCTTATTGAGGCGCCCCCATTTTTTGCCTTAAATTGTTTCCGGTTCCTTCTTCCTTTTTCGAAGTTTCCTGTTAAGTTTCTTCGTCTCCTTTATGTCCTGCTTGACCGGCGCGAAATCCTTGAGGTCCAAGAGCTCCGTGAGCATCTCGATCTCAGGCTTGTAGCGGTTGGACATGACAAGTTCGAGATTCCTGTCTTCCGTTCTCAGCCTCAGAAATCTCGCGCACTGCTCGAGATAGACGATCTTATAATCGTGCTGATTGCGAAGCTCATTCCAGGAGATGACATACGGACTTCTGATAAATCTCTTATATACGAGATCGACCTTGTCGCCCTCCCTGATAAGCCACACGCGCGACCTCTTGGCAACCCTCGCAAAGCCGTGGAAGGTATAGACCGACATCGCGATCTCGCATTCCGGATACATCTTCTTTATCCTTCTCGAAAACTTTTTCTCGACTCTCGGCACAGGATCATTACGCTTAAATATCCTTCGAAGGATGGTGAAGACATAAACATCTTTGTAGTACTGCGCATTTCTCTTGAGGAGCCTGAAAAGGAACAGCGCAGCGACCGCCACATGAACGCATATAACAAAGCAGATCACCGGTGCAAATATCAAGAGGACGAGAAGTATAACGTGGATGAGGGCTTTGGCTATCTGCCACAGAAGGCTGGTGCCTTTCACAGGGAAAGCCGCCACGATCGTCTCCCAGTTATTGATGCACGAGCGCACCATGTTGGACAAAAACGTGATCGCGATAAAAGTGATGATCGCGAGGACGTAAGTGTACCACGGATTATCCAGAAACTTCGGAACTCCGCCTATAAGGGTCACAGGCCTTATCATGAGCGAGACACCCTTTGAACCCGGAGGGTCTTTCTCGAGAGCCTCATTTGTGACAAGAGGCAGAAGCGAGACGGCGACATTACCCAGGTTCAGTGCAATCGTATCGAGTTTATCGAGAGATATCTTTTTCGAGACGAGATCGGATACTGCGGTGGAGTGTATCACGATAAATATCGCCGCGATGATTGAGAGGAAAACAGCCGCATACGGATTTGATATCGGAAGTTTTCCTGCTTCCCTGATGATCGGAACTCCGTTCAGGAAATCGGCGATGGTGTTGAAGAAAGCCGAATCCGGCGAATAGACCGCAGCGTTTTCGATAGAGCCCAGGATAGCAAGGACCGCGAGTGTCGCAGTCGGATTTACGGATGTGATCACGCTCGTGGAAAACACTCCGGCATAGGCTGCCAGGGCATAGGTGTAATCTGTCGTATCGGCGCCCTTGCTGCTCGCTCCCGAAGCCAGGCAGGCCGCAGGCATGAGAGCTACACACATTAGAGCGACAAGCGTTATGACAGCAAGTCTGGAACGTACTTTATTTGTATCTATACGCATCTTTTCCCCCTTACAAATAACTCCTTACTCAATTAGCATAATACCCTAAAAAAGGTCGATCATTCAATCCGGGTATTTCAGGTTGCTTGAGTATATAGTATAAGGATTGTTTGCTACAGGTCCGAAAAAATGCAAGGATTTTTCTTATAGGCGGACAAACTTCACTAAATGAACTGATAAATACAAGTGTACTTTGCAAATGCCTTGTAGACCGAGGGTTCAAACTGTTAAACTTGTTAAGTAAACAACAAGAAAACAAGGAGGATGTTTATGAAAAAGAAGATCATTTCATCGATCGTCTTAACTTCGATCCTTTTGTGCGGTTGCGCTTCTAAAGAAGCAAAGTCCACGGAAAAGGAAGAAGACGAGGAAGTAAAGACAGAAGAGACTGAAGCTCCGGAAGAGACCGAAGAGACTGAAGCTCCCGAAGAACCGTCTGATACAACTGAGGGTACCCAGGATACTGAACCGACAGAACCTGAACCTGATGTATCGGTAGGCTTCTGGATCGACAGTAACTTAAACTTCGGATATGACAAGGACGATGTATATTGCATCAACATGGATCAGGTGTCAATGAAGGATTACTTCGCTAAGCTTGAAGAAGATGAAGTTTTCAGAAGTTCGGCATCCTTCTCGAAGATCGTATCATCTCCTCTTTCATTTTTTGATGATGAAGTACCTGCTTCAGAATGTGACTACATAACAACCACTCAGATCGAACTGGAATCGCCTGGCGTTGAAGTCGGAGCAGTATCCACCGATAATGTAAGGATCGATGAAGAGAATTGCATGACATATTACACAGTTGATATTCCTCAGATAGATCTTGGTACTTCCGATTGTGAAAAGGCAAATAAGGAGATAGTCGAGTTCGTTGAAGGTTATGATTGGTGGTTTGGAATGCCGACGGTCCGTTACAGATTTTTTGAGCATGAAGACGGATCCAAGACATTCGTTATCTTCTACGGAGACGGATTTGATGACAGTATGTTCAAGTCATTCACTTTCGATTCCAACGGAAAGAGAATGAGTACAGACGATATCATCAAGAGTGCCGGATGGGAACCTTCTGAGTTTGAGGATAAGGCCCTTTCTCTCATTAAGACAGATCTGGCATATGCCAACGATTTTGATGTTTATGTGATGTATGGAATCGTAAATTCTACTTTGATCGATTCCGTTAAGAATGATCCTGATGTTTTCGTTAATGAGAACGGTGATCTTGTTGTCATAACAAAAGTGGATTTCTTTGACATTAACGGATTCTACATGATCCCGTATGCACTTGATACCGACATAGATGCTTCAGATGGCGATTCGATCCCGGTATCCGATCTTCTCGCAGAGCAGGGCTGGAGGATAGAGTTTTATAAGGGACTGATCAGCGAGAGGTTGACAGATCCTGTTCCTGAATTCGAAGTCGTTACACTGGATGATATCGATGTCAGCAATGTACCGGATAGTTTATATGGTGCCTCAGAGACATATGGAGCGCTTTACTTCAGCGGCGGTTGCGGATATACGTTCGGTGACGATGTTGCTAAGACAATGCCTGCATCGATAATCGCTTCTCTCAATGACCGTGTTTATGAAGATTCAGAATACAAGTACGAGGTCTACCTTGAAGGGGAACTCATCAAGTCCGATACGATCAAAGCAGAGGCAACACCGTTCTTCAGACAGATAAGTACTGAATTTGAATTGGATAGGGTAACAGATAAAGTCTATTGTATCGTTCTCTACGATGCGAATGGTTCAGAAAATATCCTTGGTGTAATCTGGCATGTGGAAATTGATTACTGATAAACAAACATGAACTAAGGGCTGTCTCAATGAGGCAGCCCTTAATCTTTGTGCGGATATTGAAGTGTTTTTCGGGAAGAAAAAAGAGACTTCTATTTCAGATGTAATGCGATAAAAACTTAAAAAATGTCTATGATATAATTATCTCGGAAACCTGATAACAAAGGGGGTAATTGTTATGAAGTTACAGAGCATGAACTGTCCTAATTGCGGCGGTGATCTTAAGAAAGAGGGTAACGTTCTCGCATGTGAGAACTGCGGATCAACATTCGCTATCGATTACGACGATGCAGATGTCGAGTATGAGAAGTTAAGTAATGAGGACGAGCGTAACAGACAGCAATATGCACATGAGAAGGAAATGCTCGAGACCGAATTCCGTCTTAAGGAAGAAGCAAGGCTCAAGCAGCTCAAATATGAGAAATCCGAACTCCGTAAGAAGAGAGCTTCTAACACATTAAAGTCTATCATAACCTTGATCATCGTCTTTACGGTTATCGGCGGTTGCACTTATTTCACATTCAGATATATGGAAAAGAACGGTCTTCTCGATGAAGCAAAGAAGAGCATGATGCCGACGACGACAGAGACAACTGCTGATCCGTACGATATCACCAAAGAGGATATCCTCGCTGACAGTGAGTTCCTGGAAAATGCCAAGGCTTCGATCCTTTCTTCATATCATTCTGACAGAGACGGTGACACAGCTTCGACATATGACAGCGGATGGCTCGAATATACTATCTCTGAAGGTGATCCTGAGATCTACGACAATTATTTCCTTGTCAGCAATGAGGATTACGGTGATAAGAACAGACTTTATTACCTCATTAAGTTCTCATTTATCAATGATGAGACAGGAGAGGTAACTGAAGTATATGACGCGCTTTATCTTCGCGATCTGAAGATCAATGCCAACGGCAAGATCACATGTGATTTCTCAGTACGCGGTGACAGAGGAAGCGGAGCTACAGACTGGACATTCGATGCAGCAACTGATTCTGATCAGCTCTACAGATCAGCGATCCTCGGTCAGGACGAATTCACATATGAGAAGATCGAGATCCCGAACCTGGCAGCTGAGCCTGAGACCGAAGAAGCAGAGGGCGAATCTTCTGAGGAAGAAGTCGAGGAAGATGAGACAGAGGAAGCTTGATGCTAATCGTCTTCCTTCGGTAATTTTCTAAAATAACGAATAGCAAAAAACAAAGTAGGCACGATCGACAGCACAAAAGCCAGAGGTTGTGCCTCTTGTATTCCCGCGAAACCTCTGACCTGTGACAGGATCAAAAGAGCAGGAATGAAGATGATTCCGCTTCTTATCGCGGATGTAGTGGCAGCTTCCCATTTTTTGCCGGTACTCTGTAAGAGCACCTCGGTACACATTCCGAATGCCATGACCATTCCCGCGATGCTCTGAAGCTTGAGAGCTCTGACGCCGTAATGAACGACCATGAGATCCTGGCGGAACGTGTAGATGATCCTTCCCGCGTTCATATGAACGATAGTTCCCAGGACCACAAGGATGGCCGTAGCGAAGATAACGG
>CADCQX010000079.1 GCA_902803695.1 Oscillospiraceae bacterium | reverse complement strand
TTTCGAGATGACAGCTAAGTACGGAACACCTTACTTCTCCAACTACATCAACTCTGATATGGAGCCTTCTGATGTACGTTCCATGTGCTGCCGTTTGAGACTCGACCTTCGTGAGCTCCGTAAGAAGTCCGGCGGATACTTCGGTTCAGGTGAGTCCACAGGTTCTATCGGTGTTGTAACGATCAACCTTCCTAGGATCGCTTACCTTGCCAAGGATGAGGCTGATTTCTTCAAGCGCCTTGACAAGATGATGGATATCGCAGCCCGTTCCCTTAAGGTTAAGAGAGAGACCATCACAAAGCTTCTTGATGAGGGACTCTATCCTTACACAAAGCACTACCTCGGAACATTCAACAACCACTTCTCAACGATTGGTCTTGTTGGTATGAACGAAGTAGGTCTCAATGCTAACTGGCTCCATAAGGATCTCACACACGAGTGCACACAGGAGTTTGCTAAGAAGGTATTGAACCACATGAGAGAGCGTCTTTCCGACTATCAGGAAGAGTACGGAGATCTTTACAACCTTGAGGCTACACCTGCTGAGTCTACATCCTACAGACTTGCTAAGCACGATAAGAAGCGTTATCCGCAGATCATTACAGCTAATGATGCAAGCGGTGTGTTCTACTACACAAACAGCTCACACCTTCCTGTTGGATACACATCCGATATCTACGATGCACTTGATATCCAGGATCAGCTCCAGACACTTTACACATCAGGTACTGTATTCCACGCATTCCTTGGTGAGAAGCTCCCTGACTGGAAGAGTGCTGCTAACCTCGTACGTAAGATCGCAGAAAACTATTCGCTTCCTTACTACACAATGTCTCCTACATATTCCATCTGCCAGGCTCACGGATATCTCGCAGGTCAGGTTGAGGAGTGTCCGGTATGCGGAAAGAAGACAGAGACATACAGCCGTATCACTGGTTATTATCGTCCGGTACAGAACTGGAACGACGGTAAGACACAGGAGTTCAAGGATCGTAAGCTCTATGACATCAAGACTTCCGTATTGAAGCACAGAGGACCTGTCGTAAATGCTGAGGCACCTGCTAATAACCTCGTATCAGAGGCAGCTGAGGTCGGAGGCAAGGCAATGCTCTTTACAACAAAGACATGCCCTAACTGTAAGGCAGCTAAGGGTTACCTCGACGAAGCAGGTATCGATTATGTTGTTATCGATGCTGAGGAGCAGGAAGAGCTGAGCGTCAAGTATGATGTTATGCAGGCTCCGACACTGGTTGTTTTCGAGAATGGACAGTATCAGAATATTCCGAATCTGAGCAATATCAGAAGATACATCATCGATTCTCAGGAAGCTCAGGCAAACTGATAATTTACAAGGCATAAGAAAAACTCCTCATCGGATGATGGGGAGTTTTTTGTTATGCTTGTTTAACGAAGACCATGATGATCTCATCTTCACCGCCGCTGTCGCCACCATCGTCACTGCCGATGTCGACACCGCCACTGCTTCCGCCGGCAGCGCCGACCAGATCGTTGGGGAGATCTTCCGGATCACAGAATTCGGCGACACATATGCTCGGCTCGGGAAGATCGAGCTGAACCTCATCCACGGTTGTGCTTAAGGTCTCTTGGGTTACCTCTGTGGCCGTGGTTGTAGTCTCTTCTGAAGTTACCTCAACAGGTGTTGTCTCCGGCACAGCGGCATCGGCACCGCAGGACGTCAGGGCCATGGGCGCGAGAGAAAGAAGTATGAGAGTACCTGCTCTGAGCACATATCTGCGATGGTCTTTCATTACCATTCTGAAGACCCCTTAAGAATAAGAAGTCCGTCATCGGACAATGTACCTGTATATGATGTGAAACCTGAGTTAAAGCTCAGGACGAGTGGCGAAGCAGACTTATCTTCGACGGTCGCGTCGACATAGAACAGATTCTTTATCTCGGCGAAAGCGTCATCTTTGCTCTCGAATTTCAGGACGTAGACCTCGAGGTCATTTGTCGGGAAATCCGAATCTTCCGGCCATTCTAAGTATGAACCGGTGAATCCCTCTACGGCGTATTTGAATTCGTAGAAATTGTTGTTGGTGTCAAAGAGCTGATAGCCCTTATCAAAATACTGCTCGGCAAGAGCGTTGATCTCGGCGGTCTTATAATCCTTGTTTGTCGGGTATGAACTCGAACTGGTATCATGAGTGACTATCGTTGCCTTTTTATCATCGAAAATGGCAAAGCCGTCATCGTAGATCTCTACATCCATCGTGTGGTCATTGGTGTCAAAGTCGACGCTGTAGGCATCATAAGCCGTTATGTTTGCGATCTTTGAGATGGAAGCGCCTTCACCCACGATTTGGTCGACGAGATTGTTATAAGCGGTTTCCGCATCTTTATAGAAAAGGTAGTAATGCGGGCATTCGTTAATGTCGTACGCCACGAACCCTTCAGCAAACTCGCTGTCCTTCAAACCGAGGTCAGAAGCACTCAGGACTTCGATCGGCCAGCCGTTGTGGGCGCATTCCTGAGCGAAGTCATCGAGTTCGCTGTGATTGAAATCGCCGTCATATACGTAAGGTCCCAGGTTGTTTGTCAGTTCTGACTCTCCGGTCTCGATAATGAGTGTAAATCCGTCATCGGAAGTTATCTCGAAGCCGTCCTCGGTCTCTACCTTGGTGAAACCGTTATCGGCAAGGATCTGATCGATGTCCTCTTCGGTCTCCTCCCAATCCTCATCGTCCCAATCATCGTCATCTTCCTCCTCGGAAGACTCGGTCTCTTCAACTGTCGTGGAAGTGGACTCTACGGGCTTATCCTTGTTGCAGCCCGCAACTGTGCATAAAAACATTGAGGATAAAAACAGTGCAGCAAGACACTGCCTGAACTTAAGATTTTTCATATATATCTCCCTTATCTCGAAAAAGATAAATATATTTTACAACATTTCCGGGCAAATAGAAATGGGGATGTCTCAAAACATAATTTGGATCATAAAAGGCAGTTTCACACTGAAGTTGATCTGCTTTGCCATGAAACACCAGTTAATTCTCCCTGCTTATAGGGAGACAATACTGGATTTCAAGTGCACTATAACGAGACCTTCCCTTTTGTCATCAAATATATACAGTCATTCGTACCGCTATAGAACTGTACAAGTAACGGGAATTCTTCTTAAAATACAGTCATCAGTACAGTTCTTAGAAACTGTACTTATCACGGG
>CADCQX010000078.1 GCA_902803695.1 Oscillospiraceae bacterium | reverse complement strand
GTCTGAGCGATCAAGGAACAACCGTAGTTACCTGCGCACTTTGTGAAACCTGTACCGCCACGTACTGCACGTACATACTTATCCTCAACGTAGATCTTAACAGGCTTGATTCCGTGAGCATAATAAGCACCGGAAGGTGAGAGCAAGATGAAGAACTTATATGTATCGGAAGCACGAACACCGAGGTATGGGTCTGTAGCGATAACGAACGGACGGATGTACAAAGACTCGCCCTTACCGGATGGGATCCAGTCCTTATCGATCTCAACGAGCTTCTTTGTAGCGTGTACGCAGAAGTCGATGTCAACTTCAGGGATAACGAGACGATCGTTGGAGTTGTTCATACGCTCGAAGTTGCAAGCTGGGCGGAAGAGGTTAATGGATCCGTCGTCGCACTTGTAAGCCTTAAGTCCCTCGAAAACAGCCTGACCATAGTGGAATACCATGGCAGAAGGCTCGATGGAGAATTCACCGTATGGCACGATCCTTGGATCGATCCAGCCCTGACCCTCAACATAGTCCATAACGAACATGTGATCAGAGAAGATGTGACCGAATGGGAGTGGCTCACCGGCTACCGGCTTCTTTCTTGGATTTGTTGTTTTTGTTATCTTGATTTCAGGAAACATTTTAATGATCCCCCTCCTCATTTTTATAAATTTATGTCCTTGATTATAATACTTTTTTTTCAAAAGGCTAATGAATGCCCGTTTTTTCTTGGTTTTTGTCTGATTTTGCTATTAAATCTTGTTCATTTTGAACTTGGATAATGTTATACTCCCACTCGAGGACAAATTACTATGGTGGATTTAAATACTATTACGAGGAGGTTTGACCCCGCTGACGGGTTCAGACTCGAACTTCATTTGCACACAAAAAATGACAGTGCATGCGCCACGCTTGATGCAGGCGATGCTGTTTTGATGTACCAGAAAGCCGGATACGGCGGAATTGTCGTAACCGATCACTTTCTTACCGGCAATACCAGTGTAGATAAGAATCTCCCTTGGAGTACCCAGGTCGATCTTTTCTTCAACGGTGTCGATGAAGCCGTAAAGAAGGGTAAGGAAGTCGGATTTCCTGTTTTCGAGGGGCTTGAGTACACGGATTGGGGAACTGATTTTCTGGTTTATGGTTTGGACCGTGATTTCATCAAGGCTCATCCTGAAATGAGGGAAATGTCTCCTGAAGTATTCTTGCCTTTGTTTCACAGTGCAGGAGCTTTCATTATCCAGGCGCATCCATACAGACAGGCTTATTACGTAAGGGAAGTCAGATCTTATATCGACTATGTAGATGCTTTCGAAGTCTACAATATGGGTAACAGCGACCCGAAGTACAACGAACTTGCATATGAAGAGGCTAAACGTAAAGGGAAGCGCATGACTGCAGGATCCGATTGCCATCATTTCGGAGATCAGTATTTCGGAGCGGGCATAATTTTGCCTCATGAACCTAAGGATTTAAAAGAGGTTTGTAATATAATCAAGTCAGGTGATTACAAATACTTTGGAGGCTGAGATGCTATATTCGGATCTTTGGATATTAGGTGATAACGACCATCTGACTTCGATCGAGACTGATGATAATGGTATTATTACCAACGTTTCCCGTAAGGATATCCAAGTCGATCCCGATAAGCAATCCTTCTTTGTAACTCCAGGTTTTATTGATACACATATTCACGGAGCTTTCGGATTTGATACCAGCGATCATGATCCTCAAGGGATCTGTGAGATGGCTTATAAACTTGCTTCAGTAGGTACGGCAGCTTTCTGTCCGACTACGATGACGATATCTTCAGAAGATATCTTTAAGTGTTGTGACAGCGTTTCCAAAGCAATAGACATTCTTAAGGATTCAAAAAGACCTCATGCAGATATCCTCGGTATCAGGCTTGAAGGTCCTATATTTAATCCTGAAAAGTGCGGTGTGCAGGATCCTAAGAATTGCTTATCTCCCAAAGAAGGAATGGAACTTATAAGTGAACTGGACAAAAAGTATCCGGGGCTTATAAAGATAATAGATATTTCACCTGAGCTTGAAGGCAGCATGGAATTTATCGATATGTTTAAAGAGCGGTTTATTCTCTCGCTTGCGCATACTGATTCAGATCATGATGTGGCACAGGAAGCGCTTTTGCGCGGGGCCAAGAGTATTACTCACGCACTTAATGCCATGAACCCGATCCTTAAGAGGGCTACGGGTGTTTTGGGTGCAGCTGTTGATACAGGTTCTTATGTTGAAGTTATCTCAGATCTTCATCATGTTCATAAGGCCATGCTCAGACTTCTGTATTCCGATGTTTTCGAGAATAAGGTTATTACTATATCGGATTCAATGAGAGGGGCTCTGATGCCTGACGGTATCTATGATCTCGGCGGAACGGATGTAGAGGTCAAAGGTGGAAGGACATACTACGGTGAGGGAAGAGACCTTGCAGGTTCAGTTACTTATCTTTCCGAAGAGTTCAAAAAACTAATGGATATCGGGGTGCCTGAAAAGCGTTGTCTTGATTCACTGACGGTTAACGCATTAAGGCGTATGGATCTTTTGAAAGATTTGAGCCTTCCGGGTGTCATAGAACAGGGAAGACCTGCGACCTTCAATTTTTTCGATAAGGAGTATAATCTTATAAAAGTAATCAATCACGGACAGGAGACATGATGAGACAGGATTGTACATACAGAGCACTTTGCGAATCTGATCTTTTCAGAGGCGTTAATTGTTCCGATTTCGGCGATTTTTGTTCAATAACAAGACCACGTACTTTCGAAAAAGGCGAGATAATCGCCAAAGAAGGTGATGTCTGTAATGCTATCGGTATTATTTCCGAGGGACAGATAGCGGTTCAGAAGATATCAACAAGCGGAGAGTTCGCTACTCTCGCATTGCTTTCGGAAGGGGATTTTTTCGGAGCGGATATCATATATAGTTCCAACAATACATACCAGACTACTCTTGAAACGATGAAGACCTGCAAGGTCAGATTCATAAGCAAGGATGTCATGAATAAGATAATGGATCAGTGTCCTACGGTTAAAGACAATTTCCTCCGTATCCTTTCTGACAGAGTAAGTTTTCAGAATAGAAGGATCGAACTTCTGTCACAAAAGACATTAAGAGAGAAAGTAGCTTACTATCTCATTGAACTATACAACCAGACTAACAAGGATCTGGATTCTATTCCTGAGACATGCCGAAAATGTGATATGTTCGGAAAAGAGAACTGCAAATATCCGAGCGAAGCAAGGACTGTTGAATTGCCTGTTTCCAAGGAGATCGCGGCTAAGTATCTCGCGATGCCTAGACCGTCTTTTTCGAGAGAACTGATATCCATGGAAAAGGATGGCCTCATTAAAGTAAACGGCAGACGCATCACATTATGTGATGTTGCTAAGCTTGAAACAGAGATTGTTGAGGGGCTTTCCGCAAATAACTGATTGATAACTGATTTTATGTTATACTTAATTAGTTATAGATATTTATAGGACGGTTTTGGGTTTTGTCGTTTGTAAATAAAGTCATCGATTTTGTACAGGAATTGTTCAGAAGTCTGAACAACGGTTATCTCTTCTTCGGTGGATGGGGTGACCTGATTCGTTCTGTCTTCGATATACTCCTTATAGCCGTTCTTTTGTACTGGATGTTGCTTTTTATTAAGCAGAGCAGAGCATGGCAGCTTATCAAAGGTATCGTATTCGTTGTTATCTTTGTTCTCGTATGTAGTCTTCTGGGACTCGAGATGGTCGGCTTTGTATTCAGTAAGTTCCTTTATATCTTCGCGATAATGTTTGTCGTTATCTTCCAGCCTGAACTAAGAAGGATCCTTGAGACTGTTGGTATCAAGTCATTTACTTCGATCAAGGAAGTAATCATCAATACAGATGAGCATAAGGAAGAGGTAAACAGCTTTATCAAGGAGATCTCCAATGCATGTATGGAAATGTCCAAGACATATACCGGTGCGTTGATCCTCATTGAACGTAATACTAAACTTGACGAATTGCTTATGCAGGAAAACGTCGTTCAGTTTGAATCCTCGGTAACGAGTAATGTTCTTCAGTCGCTGTTCTATAAGGGCGCGCCTATGCATGACGGTGGTGTCCTTATAAGAGAGGGTAAGATCATTGCTGCACGTTGTCATGTGCCTCTCTCGGTAACAATGCACTCCCTTGACAGGGCAGGAACCAGACACAGGGCTGCTGTCGGAGCAAGTGAGATGGGTGACACCATTGCAATCGCCGTTTCCGAAGAGAGAGGTAAGACATCGATCGCTGTTAACGGCAAGCTTTATGAGATGCAGAGCGGAACGGAGCTTGAAGCAAACCTGAGATACCTTCTCGGTGTATCCGACATCCAGGATAATAAGAGACATTTCGGCGGTAAGAAAAAGAAGGCTAAGTCGAAGGCTCAGATCGCCAATTCCAATGTTGTAGTAGCTCAGACTGAGAGTGCTTCAGAAATCTCTCCGTTTAAGGTTTCCGAATCAGTGCAGAGAGGTGCCGCTTCGTTAAAGAGTAAGAGCATGTCGACTACATTGTTCGAGAAGATAGTGATCATATTATTGTCGCTTTTTATCTCGTTCGGACTCTGGATCTACATTCAGATCAACAACAACCCGGTTATCTCCAAGACTTATGTTGTTCCGATCAACTATAACAACATGACTATAGCGGGTGATGAGTTCCTGTCATACAGGATGACTGAAGTAACGGTTAAGATTGTCGGACGTCAGAAGGTCCTTGATGATCTTCAGGCTGATGACCTTGAGGCTTATGTTGATAATTCAAATATCTCGGGATCAGGAGCGGTAGAACTTCCTGTTATCATCAAAGCTAAGGATTCAGGAATCTACTTCCGTGTTGAACTTCAGAATCCTGATGTAATCCCGGTATTCATCAATACAACAGAAGCATAAGACAAAAAAAAGGTCGTCATCTGACGACCTTTTTCTAGACCTTAATACGCGTTGGTCATACAACTCTTGTACGAAGCTTATCAAAAGCTTCTCTAGCGCATTCTCTTACAGTTGGATCTGAATCGGCGAAAGCCAATTTCTTAACATATTCCTCACAATGTTTTGCCTCGATTTCAGCTACAGACTGTGCAGCTGATGCCCTTACGAGTGGGGAAGGATCTCTTAACAATGGGATAAGAGCCATTCCCGATTCATATGTTTTAATAAAACCCATAGCTGTAGCAGCGGCAGCGCGGATCTCGTCCACGTTACTGGAGGAAGCCTTTATCAAATCCTTGAGCTTGCCTTTTCTGCCCTGTTTTAAGAGCTTATCAATTGTAGCATCAACACTTGCCAAACTGATCACCCCCCGTAGGTTAAGTTCTATCAATCATATTATGCAACAAAATGATAAAATATCAAAATATTTTTTTGTTAATCTTTAATCAATTTTCTAAAAATTTATCTTTAAATTCGTGCAGAAAAATCGCGCGAAACATTTTTTTCTTTATATTTTTTCAATATTATCTGTATAATCAAAAGAGTGAAAATCAATTCGGTAACAAAGAATTCAAATTTGAGGTGACCCGTGGCTCGATTTAAAAATATCACTTTTTTCTTATCTTTGATTTTGGCAACATCTGTTTCCTTGTCAGCCTGCTCGAAAAAGCTTCCTGCTGAGACAGTACCGGATGAGCCGGTAACTGCTCCGACTGTTATAGAGAGTGTTGAATCAACTGAAGAGACAACAACTGAAACAACCGTTGAGACGACACAGGAGACTGAGCCTGAAATAAAGCATGGTCCTACAAGTACTCCTGCAGTTACGGAGAGAGTAGTTGACATAAACGGTCAATTGGCCGTTAAGGACGGAAACATGGTCAATCAGGATGGTGAGATCATCCAGCTTAAAGGAATGAGCCTATACGGCATCAACTATACCGGTGATTTTTTCAATGCTGACACCTGTAAGACGCTTGCTGAAGACTGGGGCTGCAGTGTCATAAGATTGGCGATCTACTCTGAAGGAAGCGGTACGGACGGTTACCTCGGAAATCCTGATAAGTATTTCCAGGTTATGTGCGAGGATATCGATATCTGTATAGAGCAGGGTGTTTACTGCATTGTAGACTGGCACATTCTCTTTGACGGAGATCCTAACGAGTACAAGGAAGAAGCTAAGGACTTTTTCTCCAGGATTTCAGCTATTTATTGTGACTGTCCGAATGTCATTTATGAGATCTGTAATGAGCCTAACGGCAAGCGTTTTGATGATGATTCCGCTGACGTTGACTGGCAGAATACTATAAAGCCTTATGCTGAAGAAATGATTGAGACCATTAGAGCAAATGATCCTGACAATATCATTATTGTCGGAACTTCCACATGGAGCCAGGACGTTGATATTGCCGCACAGGATCCTATCGATGCCGAGAACATCATGTACACCTTGCATTTCTACGCTGCTTCTCACGGACAGGATCATCGTGATAAGGCACAGGTTGCTATTGATAAGGGGCTTGCTTTGTTTGTTACCGAGTGGGGAACCACGATGGATTCAGGCGGAGGAAAGGTAGATACCGAGGCTTCAGACGAATGGCTTGCATTCCTTGATGAGAACAATATCAGTTGGTGTAACTGGTCTATCGGCGGATCAGCCAGCGAAGCTTCCAATGCGCTTAAGATGAAGTCAGGCGTTCTTACTGCTGAAGAGAAATTTGCGGGACATTGGCCTGATGAGTTCATCACCAGATCAGGAAAATACGTTAGATGTAAGCTCCTGGGTATCGAATATATTCCGGAAGATTAATGTGGAGAATGAAAATGAGAAAAATAGCACTGATCTTTACATCGATCTTCATCATTTCACTTGCTTTTGCAGGTTGTTCAAGTAGTGTATCGGATTCAACGGAAGATACTTCAGAGACTAAGTCCTCTGTTTTGGAGGAATCACTTATCACGGAATATGGTGTAACAGAGACAACTGAATCAACAGTTCCGTCTCCGACACCGACGCCAACGCCGACAATGCCTCCGCAGGATGTACTTGTCAGCTTTATCGGAGATTGTACTTTGGCTGAATCTCATTCGTGGGACGGATCAGCCAAGGGTTTTGATGCCGTTGTAAACGGCGACATGGAATATTGCTTTAAAAACGCCAGGGAAGTACTTAGCCAGGATGACATGACATTGGCTAATTTCGAAGGTACTCTTACAACATCTACATCACATAAGGTCAAGGATTATGCCTTTGCCGGAGATCCGTCATATGTTGAGATGCTTACTTATGGAAGTATAGAAGCTGTTAATCTGTCCAACAACCATACGGATGATTATTTCGAGACCGGTATCAACGATACCAGAGATACTTTGGACGGAGCAGGGATCGTATGGAGTGACGAGACTCATTATTCTGTTTATGAGGTAAAAGGTATCAAGATCGGAATGGCAGGAACAAGTTTTCCTACCAATCAGCAGGCTATGTATAATGCGATCGACGAACTTCGTGCAGAAGGATGTCAGATTGTCATAATCTCCTGTCACTGGGGTATCGAAAAAGATTACCAACCGCGTCAGGATCAGGTTGACCTCGCTCACAATCTCATTGATTACGGTGCTGACCTTGTTGTCGGTACTCATCCTCACAGACTTCAGCCGATAGAAAACTATAACGGTCATTACATTTTCTACTGCCTCTCCAATTTCTGCTTTGGCGGCAATACGTCCCTGGGAGACCCGGATTCCGTAATAATCCAGTGTAATTTCCACATGGACGAGACCAACAGTTTTGTAGAAAGTTACGAGCTTACGGTTATTCCTTATTGCCAGACCACAGTGTGGCCGGGAAACGATTATTGCCCTCGTCCGTATGACTGGGGTTCCGATGAATACTACCGTGTTTTGGACAGGCTCGAGTGGTCACAAGAAGATGAATGAAAAATGTTTAAGTTTTATGCAAATTTCCTCTTAAGTACAGATTATTTTGTTATATAATCAAAAGGTATTTTCAATTTCAGGAGTAATAATATGGCCAAAGTTCTCGTTGTTATGGGATCTGATTCTGACTTTCCGGTAATGGAAGGTTGTTTTAAGATGCTAAAAAAGTTTGGTATCGAGTTTGAAGCTAACGTATGTTCTGCACACAGAACACCTGAAAGGGCTATCAAACTCGCAAAGGAAGCAAAAGATAACGGTTTTTCCGTTGTGATCGCAGCAGCAGGTCTTGCAGCTCACCTGGGCGGAGTTCTGGCAGCAAATACCGTGCTTCCTGTTATTGGTGTTCCTTGTAAGGGCGGTGCACTTAACGGTGTGGATGCTCTTTATGCGACAGTCCAGATGCCGACAGGTATTCCGGTTGCTACTGTTGCTATAGACGGCGGTTCAAATGCAGCGATCCTTGCAGCTCAGATGCTTGCTATAAGTGATGAAGCTCTTTCTAAGAAACTTGCTGATTACAAGGCATCTCTTGCAGCTTCGGTTGAAGAGAGAGATTTAAGATTAAAGCAAAAGATCGAAGCTATGGAGGATTGATCAGATGAGCGGCATTTTCGGTTGTTACGACATTTCACACAAGTCCACTGATGTGGCAAAGACAGTTTATTATGGAATTTTCTCATTGCAGCACAGAGGACAGGAGTCAGCAGGTATCACTGTTAACAACAGCGGTACTTTTATGAGCCATAAGGCATTGGGTCTTGTTGCTGACGTTTTCGATGACCTTACACTTTCTGCTTTGGAAGGACACTCTGCTATCGGTACTGCTAAGCTTGCTTCAGAGCTTGAGCCTGCTATCGATTCCATGCAGCCGTTCGCTATCAAGTCCAGAACAGGTCATATTGCTCTTTCAACTAACTGTAAGATCCTTAATGCAAATACTTTGAGAAACAAGCTCATCGATAAGGGAGCTATCTTCCAGACAAATACTGAAGCAGAAGTAGTTATGTCTCTTTTCTGCAGAAATCAGGTTAAGACAGAGACAGTTGAGGATGCTATCCTCGAGACAATGAAGAGCCTTAAGGGTGCTTACGCACTTTGCTTTATGACAAATGACCGTATCGTCGGTGTAAGAGATCCGTTGGGACTTCGTCCTTTGATCCTTGCCAAGAAAGACGATATGTATATGCTTTCTTCCGAGTCTTGTGCATTTGATGCTATCGGTGCTGAGATCATAAGAGACATCGATCCGGGTGAGATCATCACTATTACTGACAGTGGTGTTTCTTCAACTTATTACACTGTAAAAGGCAATAAGTGCACTCTTGAAGACGGAAGAGTATGTATTTTCGAGTATGTTTATTATGCTAGACCTGATAGTGTTATCGACGGTTCAAGCGTATATGATTCCCGTGTAAATGTTGGTAAGTTCCTTGCTAAGGAACAGCCATGTGACTGTGACCTCGTAATCGGTGCTCCTGATTCAGGTAACCCGGCTGCTGTAGGTTTCTCACAGGGAAGCGGTATTCCTTACGGTGCAGGACTTCTGAAGAACCGTTATGTAGGCCGTACATTCATCGAAGGTACACAGGGCCAGAGAGAACTTGCAGTTCGTATGAAGTTTGCAGTTCTTAAGTCTGCTATCAAGGGCAAGAGGATCTGTATCGTTGATGACTCACTTGTAAGAGGTACGACAACAAAGCATATCATCAGATTCCTTCGTGATGCAGGAGCTAAGGAGGTTCATTTGAGAATCGCTTCTCCTAAGGTTATGTATCCTTGCTACTATGGTGTTTCCACATCCACGGCAAGTGAGCTTCCGGCTACAAAGATGACAACAGAAGAGATCTGCGAGATGATCGGTGCTGATTCCTTGGGTTATATCAGTCTTGAGAGCTTAAGAGCATCTACTGAGGGCATCCGTTGCGGTCAGTGTGCTGCATGCTTTGACGGTAAT
>CADCQX010000077.1 GCA_902803695.1 Oscillospiraceae bacterium | reverse complement strand
GCGCCCTGAGTAGAGAGCGCATATTTATGCTTTAACTTTTCTACCATATCAGGCACCTACCTTCCATTCAACGGATCTTCCGTATTCTTCAAACATCTTCTTGTAAAGACCTCCGCAGGTGATAAGTTCATCATGAGAGCCGCTCTCTTTGAGCTTTCCGTCATCGAGAACAAAGATCCTGTCTGCGCTCGTAACCGTGCTCAATCTGTGCGCGATCATGATGATCGTCTTACCCTTGGAGAGTTCTTCGAATGCAGCCTGTACCTTTGTCTCGTTATCGGGATCGGCAAATGCAGTTGCTTCATCAAGTATCAGGATAGGTGCATCCTTAAGCACTGCTCTTGCGATCGTGATCCTCTGCTGCTCACCTCCCGAGAGGTATGTTCCCTTCTCACCGATGACAGTATCTATGCCGTTCGGAAGCTTATCAATGATATCCATGCACTGGGCTCTTCTCAACGCATCCATGACTTCTTCTCTTGTAGCATCAGGTTTGGACATGCGTACATTCTCAAGGATCGATGTCTTTATCAGCTTGCTGTCCTGGAAAACGAATGACACGCGCTCCATGAGCTTGTCAGAAGGAATGTCCTTGAGGTTGACTCCGCCTAACAGGATCTCTCCGGAAGTAACGTCAAAGAAACGAACCATAAGCTCGGCAAGAGTTGTCTTTCCCGATCCGGAAGGGCCTACGAATGCGACATGCTCACCGGGAGCAATGGACATGCTGATATAAGAGACAGCGTCTCTTGCCGCATCAGCATATCTGTAAGTTACGTTATTAAGAACAATGCTGTTATCCCCGGGAACGTTCTCCTTATCAGTTTCTGTAAGGGGTGAAAGAGCAAGTATGCTGTCAACTCTCTTGAGAGCATCTATAAGTGTCATCTCTGCTTCACCTGAATAAGCGATCTTGGTAAGCGTTACCGTAACCAGCGGAGATACGATTATGTAGTACATGACATTAAGGATATCCGCATTGCCTACACCATTTCTTGTAAGGAAGTAAGCTCCCAGAACGATGGCGAAGAAGATCGCATTGATGCATGTCATGAACCCGATCATAGGCATTCTCAGCTGCAGAGTATATGCAGTTGTCCATTTTCCGTATCCGTCGATGGAATCTTTAAAACGCTTAAATGAATGAACTGTCTGACCGAATGTTTTTACTACCGGGATGCCTCTTACATACTCTGTAGCCTCACTGCTCATCGTATCAAGAGCATTCTGGTATTCCTTCATCTTCTCCTGCATGCCTTTGCCCATCATGGACATCATGCAGATAAAACCGATTACAGCAGGGATCATGCATATCAGTCCCATCTTCCAGTCAAATGCGAGGATCAGTACTATCAGTCCCACGGGTGTTACTGCCGCAACAGTCTTATCCGCAAGATTATGCGCGATATATGTTTCTGTCGCTGCCGTTGATTCGCTTACGATCCTTCTGATCTTGCCTGTACCGTCCTCATCAAATATACCGAGCGGAAGCTTAATTATCTTTCTCATAAGTTCGCTTCTCATGTTTGCCTGCACTCTGAACGCTGCTATATGCGTACAGAGAAGCGCAACGATATAAATCAGAAGAGCTGCAACTGTAAGGAGCACTGCTCCCCATGCATATCCGTTGATCCTGCCAAGATCCTTTCCTTCTATCGCAACGGCGATTATCCTCCACAGAAGATAAAACGGAACGAGTGTTACGGCCGCACTTATTCCCGCCAGTATCCTTCCAAGCGTGATAAGGTGCCTGTGCCCTCCGGCAAACTGCCCTATCAGCTTCATATGATCGTATTTCGGTGCCTTTCCCAACTTATTGTCCTCCTTGTTATTCATTTCTTTTTTTGTTAGCTATCACCGACCGTCAAGCGATAGCCTAAGCAATAAAAAAAGAGCCTTACGGCTCTTTTTGCATTCCCATCAGATTTCTCCACCCGGGTAAGAAGAATTCCCGGACTGTACTTAAATGTTCCTCTATCTGTTCATCACTGAACCCGTGCACGACAGGTTCAAAACATGCCGTCAGATATGCTGACAACAATATGTGCAGTTCTTCTTCGCTTATCTCTTTAACAGGAAATCCCTTGCTCTTGAGATAACCGAACATCTTCATCATCTCAGTCTGATTGCTTAATACAAAATCATTAACGAAGTTCTCGTACTTCGTACCGCGTGAACTTGTCAGAAGAAGCCTGAACTCAACTTTATGCGGAATGATGATGTCCCTGATGAGATCAAGGAAAGTCTCCGCAAAAAGATCGCTGTCATCCGAACGGTTTTCGACATGTTCATATGCGTTCTTCTTGTGGTCTGATGCCCACTGCTCGATCGCATTAATGACAGGTGCCACGATCGAATCAAACATCGCAGCCTTATCAGGATAATGGCGGTAAAGACCTGCAGAAGTCATGCCGGCTCTCTCGCCGATACTTCTCACAGATGCTCCCTCAAATCCCTTCTCAAGGAATTCTTCACGGATCGCTCTGTTTACCTTCTCATGACTTAAAGTCTTATCTCTGGGCATATCGAATATGTGTCCTTCTCGTTAGTTATCACTGATAGCTAACAAAGATTACTTTATTCGTAAACCATTGTCAATGCTTTATTTGCGCAAAGTTAGCAAAAACTAACTATTTGTTATATAATCTCGGATAATTCGAGGTTCAGACGGGAGCATCTTATGGCATCAATGGCTAAAAGCTTTAAGAAAGCATTTATCAAATATACTAAAAAGCATTATCCTGACGAAGCTGATTCCATCATCAGGAAAGCTGATGAACTGTTTCCTGTTCTCTTTGCCAAAGCACCTGACATCGGCGGCAAGGAAAACCTCATGGCACATAACCTTGATCTCATGATCCTCGCGATATCATTCTATGAAGCTTCAGGTCACAGGATAGACGGCAATTCAATCACTCAGCTTGCAAACGAGCTCTACGAAAAATACAAGTTCATTGGAATATTCATAAATGTCAACCGCAAATGGCAGATGAAGTCACTTAAGAAATCCATGTATAAACGATATGTTCCTTATGCGAAACTCGTTGAGGAAAAGCTCTCGCAGGGACAGTGGGGCAACACTTGGAGAGTAAAGATCAATCCGAGAAACACAGACGAAGGCGTATGCTTTGATCTGGTCGGCTGCCCTCTTGCTGATTACGCGAGAGCTAACGGCTACATGGATCTCCTTCCCTACTTATGCGCAACGGATCACATAATCCCCAAGCTCGTTCACGCGAAACTCATCAGGACCCATACATGCGCATTGGGAAGCGACAGCTGCGACTATTGGTATGTCGCTGATGAAAGCGACACTGCAAAGAACTTCAAGGGAACCTTAGTCTGACATCAGACTCCGAAGATCAGCCTGCTGAAACCTGCCACGATAAGTCCGGTCAGAGGACAGAAGACAAATGGCCATATTATCAGGTGTTCCGGAAAACCCAAAGTCTTCATCCAGGTCTTGGTCTCCCACGCCTTGCAGTGCTCGGTACCGGGTATCATGATCTTTTTCATGCTTATCTTGCGGAAGAAATAATCGAGCCCTATCAGGTCTCCCAAGTTGACGAAGAACATCTCGATATAGCCTGTCCAGAACAGATTCCAGAATCCGCTGACACCGGCCATGTGGCTGCTTGCTATCATGTAGGCAAACATCAGCGGATAGATTGGATAGATAACGCTCGCAAGGATGATAACTTCCTTTTTCTTTCTCTTCGGAGATGCCTTTCTGATCTCGGCGGGCAGCATGTTGCAGAAAGCATTCGGAACGAACATCCAAAGGATTGCTATGGTCAGATTGAAGACCAGACAAAGCATTATTCCGTCAAGTAGCGTTCTCGGCCAGTTCAATGCTGTTCTCCTTACTTACGCGCAATAACCGTTATCCAAGGCTTGCCTTTAAAGTGATCGGAAGTG
>CADCQX010000076.1 GCA_902803695.1 Oscillospiraceae bacterium | reverse complement strand
CCTGGAAGGTATCATCTTCCTGATCCTCTCACTCCTCAATGTACGTGAGAAGATCGTTGAAGCGATCCCTCTCGGCGTAAGGCTCGGTATCGGACCTGCTATCGGTCTCATGCTCATGAATATCGGATTCGGTTCCAATGTAGGTATCTACACATCTACAAGCGAGAATCCATTCTATGTTATGCGTGACTTCTTCGGTTCACTTACCGCCAAGTTCGCCAAAGACACAATGGGTGACGATGGCTATAAGACGATGGTCCTTACAGTTGCTACAATGCTCATCGGACTTTTCGTTATCATCGCTCTTGATAAGTTCAAGGTAAAGGGCTCCGTTCTCTGCGGCATGATCGCAGCTTCTATCGTCTACTGGGCAGGTGAGGCGATCTTCCTCGGCATCAATCCGTTCGCAGGTCTTAAGGATGCTTCCTTCGTTCCTCCTTTTAAGGACATGGCTAATACCACACTCTTCAAGCTCGACTTCAAGGGCTTTGTCGAGATCGGCTGGTTTACCATCATCACATTGATAATCACATTCTGTATCATCGACATGTTCGATACTATCGGAACATTGGTCGGTACCGCTTCCAGAGCCAACATGCTGGACGACAAGGGCAAGATGCCTAAGATGAAGCAGGCTTTGATCTCTGACGCAGTCGGTACTCTCGCAGGTTCCGTTACAGGTACTTCAACAGTTACAACATTCGTAGAGTCAGCTTCCGGTGTTGAGGCAGGCGGACGTACAGGTCTTACGGCTATCGTAGCAGCCATCATGTTCCTTCTTTGCATGTTCATCGCTCCTATCGCAGCCATCATCCCTGCAGCTGCCACATCATCTGCTCTCATCTACGTTGGTATCCTGATGCTCAGCAACCTCAAGAAGATCGCTTTCGACGACATTACTCAAATGGCTCCTGTAGCTATCATGCTCCTTGCTATGCCGATCTCCGGCTCCATTGGACACGGTATCGGCCTTGCTCTCATCAGCTACACATTCATTATGCTCGTCACAGGCAAAGCGAAAGAAGTATCCATTCTTACATACGTTCTTTCAGTTATCTTCCTTGTTAAGTTCTTCGTACCATTGTAATTCTCGAAAACATTAACCGAATAACAAAAAGCAGATCCCCCGGGGTCTGCTTTTTTATATTCTTTTACATCCTATCCCCAAAAATCCAGTTCCTTCTCCCTGTTGATAGGGATACATCCCCTGGATTTTCTGCTGAAATCCAGTTAGCAATCCCTATAGATAGGGAGCAAATATTGTATTTAACGGGAAAATCCAGTAAGTAATCCCTGTGTACCAGGGACAAATTACTGGATTTTTAAAAGACACTTAGACAACAGCCATTTTCTTCTTTTTTCTCAGCAGTGAAAGTACAAAGACGATAACTATAAGATAAGCCGCTATGGAAATGACAGATGCTTCCATTCCGAAGTCGCCGCCGGTAATAAGGAATGACTTTGACTTAAGGACATAGGTGAAGATCGACTCATTCTTGGCAGCAGTGCCGATCGCAACGAAAGCAGCCGATGCATTCCATACCGAGTGAACTATGGTGCCTTCCCAGATGTTGTCGCTGTACTTTGCGATAAGTGAGAACAGGATTCCCACAAGAGTTCCTGCGATGATGAGCTGGATCGTACTTACAAAACTTAAACCTGCGCCGATCATGTGGACTGCGCCGAAGAGAACTGACGGGATTATCATCGCGATCTTGAAGTTGGTCTTGTTTTCGAGAAGACCCATGATGATGCCCCTGAAGACCAGCTCTTCCACGATGCCTGCACCAATGCTGAAGAACAGGACTGACTGTACAACGTATGCGGTAAGTTCGCTTGTCGGCAGAGTGCTTTTTACCATCTCGCCTTTGAAGAACATGTAGCCGCCGATGGCGAGCGCCGGCATGATGACTGCGACGACTATCCAGAGTAGCTTTGGCTTAAAGCGGGTAAGTCTGATGACTTTTGATGGGATCTTCATAAGTTTACAGATGACGAGCCATACGCCCGTGATCGCGAGGGCAGGGTAAAGGATCGCGGAGACGATGACTGAAGGGATGTCAGGTACTCCCAATTTGATGAGACCTTCGCCTGCCTCCATGGCAGTAAGTTGTGCACCGACCAGGATCGCTAACCCGAGAATTATTCCGATTATAGTTTTGGGCCAAGATTGTTTATTCATAGAAAACCTCTTCCATTTATTAAATATATACTTCTTAGGCGGACTAAGGCCTGTCATCCGCCTGTTTAGCAATACTATGCCACGCGATGTATTATGTGTCAAGAGGTATTCTGAAACCGGGCTCCCAAAATTTTTTTTAAATTTTTTCGAAAAAAGTGAAACCTCCGGAAACCTTTTGTTGATATTAGTAGTGAAAGCCTTGAGGGAAGGCTTCAAGGAATGGTCAAAGTAAGGAATAGATACAGGATAGGGATAAGGAAAAGGGATAGATACATAGAAGTAAACATGGATCTGTGAGGATAGACCATTCCGAAGCGATCAACAGCCGTTGCCGTGTTAGTGCCGAATAAGGGTGTAGTGCACTGAGGGATACAAACATGACAACAAGCCTAGAACAGGAAAAGGAAAGATAGATACTAAAACGAAACGAAGACGGCGCGGCTTATTGTTGATCAATTAAGGAGACAGGATGAAGGATAGCAGAAGTAAAAAGTACATCGCGATAATACTTATGGCATTGATGAGTATAGGCGCGATGTCATCTTGTAAGGCAAAGCCGAATAACGAAGTGTCTTGCAGGACCAGGGAAGATAAGATCGAAGCTTCCCCTAAGGTGAATCTTAACGTTCAGGTTGAATACGGCGGATACGGCGAAGACGGAGAGCCGCTCGGAAGCGGCGAGTTCGAGTACGATCTCGAATGCTTTGAAGGAATGCAGCTGTATGAAGACGGGAACGGCTACTATAAGGAAGAAGTGGAATGGAACCACGAAGGTCCCTCGATGGTGATCAAGGAGATAAATGATGACGGTGTCCGTGTAGAGACTCCTGACGGGGAAATGACGATCTCCTATGGAGAATCGGTTTACTTCGATCCGTTCTACTGGACATGTGACGGGATCAATTTTTTCTCGACGGTTACTTTCGAGGATCCAAACAATTAATTAGACGTTTTTCTGAGTTTTTTCCCATATTTGCGTGCCGGTTGATTTCGACCGGCACGTTTTTTATATCACGATAATGACATAAAAAATATAAAAATCTTTCCATAGTATTAATCTTTTGTCGTACTTTTCGAAAAATGTGAAATAGATTTGTCGAATTTGAAGTAAATGTGTTTACAATGTGAACTTCGTGTGATAAGTTTACGAAAAAATGGGACAGGTTAGGGTATGTCAAGGGAGAGCAGGTATTCACGATTAGTCAGGATCGAATCATTGTTATTCGCTCTTGTTTTGGTGCTCGTAATTGCTTTCCAGCATCAGGATCTTTATGCAGCATCCCATCTTAACGTTACTCTTACTCATTCAGTAGCTTTGCAGAGTAATCCGGGTATCATCTACAAAGTTAAGTTTAATTCCACTGAATCATTTTCCAACTTAAGACTTCATATAGAAAAGCAGGTCTTCGGTAATTCATCTTCCAACTACACATGGGAAGAATATGATCTTACTGATTACACGGTGCAGGACGGCCAGTATGTATTCTCTTTTAACGGCATAAGTTCCGTTGAGATGAATAACATCATCAAGGCGACTGTCTATGCAGATAAGGGTTCTTCGACCGTTTTCAGTGAAGTGGATAAGTTCACCGTAAAAGATTATGTAATGGACACTCTGAAAGCGCACCAGAACGGAACATCCGATTCCGACAAAAAGCTTCGCACAGTATGCGTTGATATGCTTAATTTCGGTGCAGCTGCCCAGAAGTATTTCGGAATAAACACATCATCTCTTCCGAACAGCTCACTTACATCAACACAGAAAAGCTATGCGTCCCAGCTTCCTTCAAGCTTCTCATCGCACTATTCATTTAGTGCGATGTCGGGATCGTCTTGCACTATCGATAATTTCATTTTGGCTGATGATTATAACGCGTACATTAATGCGTATATCAAGTTTAACGGTACACCGTCTTCAGACACAGTCCTTGAGGTTACATATAAATCCGTAACTGACGAGATGAAGAAGATAACAGTTACCAAAGACGAGTTCAAATATGACAGCAGCATTGGTTATTACGTAGCTCCTATCTACGGTATCGGATCTCCTGATTTCTCGACACAGATCACTGCCGTCGTCAAGAAGGGAAGTAAGCAGATTAGCGGAACATATAAGACCAGCGTTGAGACATGCGTCAAGGATGTCTATGCTGTCGGTTCCAATTCCCTTAAGGAACTATTGAGATACGTAATGGCTCTCAGTAAATCATCCAAATTGTATTTCGGAAAGAGCAGTACTCCTGATCCGACTACAAATCCGACAACTAATCCTACAGTTACAGCGAACCCGTCAACTACGCCTTCCGTAGTTCCGACGATCGCTACGGGTATCTCAGCTTATAAGAACAGTAAGTATACGACAAATATGCCTAAGGCCAATATCGTCATTCCTTCGAAAGCGACCGAGCAGGAGCAGTATGCTGCAAACCTTCTCCAGAGGTATATCGGAGCATTGGACGGATATACTCCTTCGATCATCAAGGATTCGACAGCTCAGGGCAGCACTTTTGAGATCTCCGTCGGTAATACGAACCGTCCTCACGGAACGATGAAGTATTCATCGAGCGGAGCATATAAGATCAAGTCATATACGAACGGTATATCCATTATCGGAATCGGCACACGCGGCACCATTGACGGCGCTGTTAAGTTCCTGGCTCTTTGTGGCGGATATTTCTGGCTGTCTTTCGAAGACGGTTATAAAACAAATCAGGATCACTTCAAGTATTCGACTTCCATCGAATATGATTACGAGCGTCCGTTTACGTTTACCGATATCGACGTTTGTTTCGGTAAGGGCGGTACCGGTGATAACCGTATGTTCTGGCTTGCTAACGGCGTCAATGGTTTCTATGCCGATCTTTCACAGAGCAGCCAGCCGTTCTACGAGTCATGGTATCTGAGCCTCGGCGGAGACTATAACGGACTTCAGCCAGGTCAGGCACATACGCTTCTTAGAGAATATGTATCACCTGACAATTTCGCGGATCATCCGAACTGGTTCGCACAGGTAGGAAAAGAGCGTATGGCTGTTCAGCTTTGCCTTTCTAATCCTGAAGTATACGAACAGATCAAGAAGCATGCTTTTGAGATCCTCGAGAGCAATGTATACGATCCGAATGCCCCTATGCAGATCCTTAGTATCACCCAGGAGGATAATCCTTATTACTGCGAATGTTCTGAGTGCTATAAGTTCCGTTTCGAACACGAGAAGGGCAAGCAGAGCAACAAGCAGGGCATACTCGATGCTGCTCTTTATCTCAATATCTGCAACAAGCTTTCAGCTGATATTAAGAATGCCGGTTATACAAACGTTTACGTAGATATGCTCGCTTACACATGGACATTCCAGCCGCCTGTAGATCAGTGGGGCGAAGGCTCGAACCAGTGGAAGTGGATGTATATAGATGATCACGTAATCGTCCGTTATGCAGCCATCAACCGTTGCTATGCGCACGACTGCGACGATCAGTCCTGCGAGAGAAACAAAGAGGATATCGAATATCTTAAGGGCTGGGCTCAGCTTGTCAAAAACGGTCAAGCCAATCTCTGGATCTGGGACTACAACGCCAACTGGGCCGCCACCAGCGGACCATACATGAATCTCTACTGCATCGCTCATGACATAAGGTACTATGACGAACTCGGTGTCTCCGGAGTTTACCTCCAGAGTAACGATGCTCATAACAGATGTAATACCGAATTCGGTGACCTCAGAAATTACCTTTCTGTTGTCCTTCTCGAAAACCCTTACGCAGATTGGCAGATGGAGATCCAGTTCTTCTGTCACGAGTTCTACGGCGAGAGCGGACAGTATATCGTCCAGGCTCTGGACATCATGGAAACTCAGGCAAAGAATCATGCGGCAGGATCGAACTGTACGCCGAACGCCTGGTATCACAGAGGTCATTGTATGACTTATGACAGCACCATGCTGCAGGTCTTTGCAAATGACTATCCTACGGCTATGGATGCGCATAACAGGATGCCTGATGACCAGATCGCTCTGTGCGAATACTACTGGAATATGGCTCTGGAAGCTGCGGCAAATGATACGGCCGAGCACCAGTTCAGGACCGGACGAACCCATGTTTGCTGGCGTCTCGTCAAGTCAACATTGAAGGTATATGAGTTCGCTGATTCGAGCACTTACAGAGCTAAGAACAAAGAACTCTTTGACGATATCTTCGATACCTATAAGAACGACTTCTTCTTCATCGGTATCGGAGGAAGAAAAAAGGCGGCATCGCCTTATCTCGATAAGACACCTGACAACTGGTATCCCAAAAACTAGTTCAGGGTCATGACCAAGTGATCACCTTCCCGTTTCGGCTACTCTTATAACCCTTTCCCTTCCGGGTAGTCGTTACGGGAAGAGCTGATAATAAATTAGTTAGTTAACAATCCTATAAAACCATTTGTATTTGCCCCGGCCCGTCCTTCCCCAAGGCGGGCCACCCTTTTTTTACGGGCATTTTCAGGTTATAAGCTCAGGTTATATTAACCAATAAAAAAGGCCTATTGTCTTACCCATTGACTTGGTAGGTGAATGTGATAACATACAAATGTCCGCAGGGACAACAGACCAAACGAAAGGAGACACAAAGCTATGTCGAACATTACAAGAACAAACACACAGATGATGTGTTGTCGAATGTTTAACTCCCGAGCATCGATAAAGGCCGGGGCAGACGACAAGCGATGTTGTGCCTCAAAAAGATAAAAAGACTTTTGCCTTGATGTTCGGGAGCTTAATAAAGTAAGCCCCCATTTTTTTCGAAAAACAAAACAAAAACAAAACACTATTTAAGGAGATTAAAACCATGAGTAATTATAAATTCGAGACACTTCAGCTTCACGTAGGACAGGAACAGGCAGATCCGGTAACAGATGCAAGAGCAGTACCGATCTATCAGACAACATCATATGTATTCCATAACAGCCAGCACGCAGCTGACAGATTCGCACTAAAGGATGCCGGCAACGTATACGGAAGACTTACGAATCCTACAGAGGGAGTTCTCGAGAGCAGGATCGCCGCTCTTGAGGGAGGAAGCGCAGCACTTGCAGTAGCATCCGGTGCAGCTGCTATCACATACACTATCCAGGCTCTCGCGGCTAACGGCGGTCACATCGTAGCACAGAGCTCTATCTATGGAGGAAGCTTCAACCTTCTTTCTAATACACTTCCACAGTACGGCATCAATACAACATTCGTAAATATCCATGATCTGGATGAAGTTAAGAATGCGATCACATCAAACACAAGAGCTATCTACATCGAGACACTCGGTAACCCTAATAGTGACATCCCGGATATCGAAGCACTTGCTTCTCTTGCTCACGAGCATAAGATCCCGCTCGTAGTTGATAACACATTCGGTACTCCTTACCTCATCAGACCATTCGAGTACGGTGCAGATATCGTTGTTCATTCCGCTACTAAGTTTATCGGCGGTCACGGAACAACATTGGGCGGTGTCATCATCGAGTCAGGTAAGTTCGACTATAAGGCCAGCGGTCTTTTCAAGAACATCACTGATCCTAACCCGAGCTATCACGGTATCTCATTCTTTGATGCAGTAGGACCTGCAGCATTCGTTACATATATCAGAGCGATCATTTTGAGAGACACGGGTGCAGCTATCTCACCATTCAATGCATTCTTGCTTCTCCAGGGAATCGAGACTCTTTCACTGAGACTTGAAAGACACGCAGAAAATACTAAGAAAGTCATCGACTTCCTTAAGAATCATCCGCAGGTAGAAAAGATCAATCATCCTGCTATCGAGGATCACCCTGATCACGAACTTTACAAGAAGTACTTCCCGAACGGCGGAGCATCCATCTTCACATTCGATATCAAGGGCGGCGAAGCTGAGGCTTGGAAGTTCATTGATAACCTTAAGATCTTCTCACTTCTTGCTAATGTAGCAGATGTTAAGAGTCTTGTTATCCATCCTGCAACAACAACTCACTCCCAGCTTCCTGCTGAGGAACTCGAGGAATTGGGCATCAAGGGAAATACCATCAGACTCTCCATCGGTACAGAGCACATCGACGATATCATTGCCGATCTTGAGAACGGTTTTGCAGCAGCAAAGGCTTGATCAATACTCGTCAGCCGGAACGTAGATGAAGATAAGTATCGTGAATACTGCGATCAGAACTGCGCCGGCGATTCCGAGATAAAAGCAAGGACCCAAAGTAGTTACAACTTCGACTCCCGCCTTCTTTAATATGGCGGGATCGATCATGTAACCGATCATGAATTTTTCAATGAGAAAGTCCTTGGTAAAAGCGGTCATATAAGCCATTGCGATCAGATCTGCTACAGTGCAAAGACCCATGGCCGTGACCAGACCTCTCTTGTATTTAGCGATGCAGCTGATACTTCCGATGATGGAGCAGACGAGTGCCGGCCAGAAAAAATATGACTCGTAACCGCGAATACTAGCGGCTTGTTGAGTGGCCGGGGTCTGTTTTGAAACATAGCTGTATACCTCGGAAAGCTCACTCTTGTAGCCTGATACATCGACGGTGATCAGCACCTGTGTAAATGCGAGTAATGCGAGAATGCTGGCCAGAATGTAGCAGACCAACAGTATTTTTTTCTTATTCATATAGTCCTCCCAAACAACAACTAATCAAATATTAATAAAAATTTGAATTATGTAAATAGAGGGGAAGACCAAAAGAGCCATTTCTATTTTGACCATCTCTCTGAAATTGCTCGAAAACATTTAAAGCCAATCAATTTGCATAAGTATTGCCATAGACGAAGAAAGTGTCGGTTTTTCCGGCACTTTTTTTCGAAAAAAAGACAAAAGAAACACAATATTTCTTATTATTAAGAAGTGATGATATAATCATTCAGGAAGATTTTTAAAATTTTTTCTAAAAAAGTGAAACCTAAGCGGCACCTTTGTTGATATATAAAGTAAAGGCCGCAGTTCTAAGGAGGCTAGGTCTTGGCTATCGATGATTCGGCAATTGTCGATCTTTATCTTGCAAGGGATGAGAGCGCGATAACTCATACTTCCGAGAAATACGGACGTGCGATACGTCATCTCGCGAACAACGTCATCAACGACGAAGAGTCGGCGATGGAGTGCGAGAACGACACGTACCTTAAGACTTGGAATTCGATCCCGCCGCATGAACCGAGAACGTACTTTTTCCCGTTCCTCGGAAAGATAGTCAGAGCTATAGCGATCAACAGATTGCGCAGCAATGTAGCCCAGAAAAGGAATGCTGTGGTCCTTGAGCTTACGACGGAGCTTGAGAATGTTGTCTGTTCACCTGATAGCGTGGACGATGAGATGGACAGCCAGACACTGAGTAAACTCGTAAGTGACTTTTTAAGGGGAGTATCCGCTGAGAAGAGACAGGTCTTTGTCAGACGCTACTGGCACATGCAGTCGATCGCCGAGATATCTGAAGAACTCGGAATAAGCGAAGGCAAGATCAAGACGATCCTTTTCAGGATGAGAGCATCTCTTAAGGAGTATCTTGGAAAGGAGGGATTCTATCTATGAACGGATTAGATTTCTTGGATAAGATCAATGATATAGATGATGATCTTCTCGTTTTAGAGAAGCCGGCCAAGGTTACTAATCTCAGACGCCGCACGACTATCATAAGTCTTTGTGCTGCTGCAGGAGTTTTCCTTATCATAGGTTCCATCATTTTGATCCCTCATTTCATGAATCAGGGTACATCTCAGATCTCTTCTGTAAGAACTGGCGGAGATGGCAGCGGTAAAAAGGATTCGATAACCGATATGCAGGAGAACGGTTCTGCATATGAATACGAGGAGACCACTGCGGCTCCTGCAAACGAGACTTATTCTGAAGATGAAGATTCTTATGATGAAGATTCCGATGCCGGAGCTTCTTCCGATCAGGATAACCAGAGCTCACAGCAACAGCAGGGCGGTGCACAGCCGGGTACGACAGATAAGGATTCCTCAGGCGATTCCCTTTACAAGGGTGATGTAGCGATCATCAACAATGATAAGAACATTACTGACGGTGAAGGATATGATTATCTGTCAGAAGTATCCGAGAGCATAAGCGATTCAGGTGTCAGCTTCAGCGATTCGATCTCCAACGGATTCGATTTCTCCGCTGACGGATTCAGCTTCCTTGATATAACTGACGAGCCGATGATAGATGTAAGTTACAAGTATTATATCCAGTATGGTGATGATTCCATTATCAGTATCGTTGCCATTACAAAGAACGAAAATGATTTCAAGTATCAGATGTTCATCTATATATGGCTTGATGATCTTTATGAATTCCTCGAAGAACATGAGGGCGAAGACGTTGTTTTCGTCAGGAACGGAGAAGATATCTATTGTATAGCTCCTGACAATTCATGTTTCTCGAGCAAGAAGGATCCTTATTTCCTGGAGCAATCGGATCTCTACCAGACCTACAAATACGACGAGAATACATATCACGTAGGATGATAAACTTTATGAATGATAAAGGACTGTTTCGCATGAAGCAGTCCTTTTTTATTGGTGTTTTCTTATCTTAGTTGTATAATCAAGGCAATTTAATATTCAGGGGGGATATGAATATGGCATTTTGTCAGAATTGCGGAGCACAGCTCGCAGACGGTGAGAAGTTCTGCGGATCGTGCGGAAGTGCAGTACCGGGCGCAGCTCCTGCGGCACCTGTTGTTCCTGTTGCACCACAGGTAATGTCTCAGCAGTCACTTTTCGAACAGCAGCAAAAGGCAAGACAGGAATCCATCAATGAACTTGCTAAGATGATCTCATATTTCGGTCAGAAAGCAGATCAGTTTAAGGAATATGAACTCGGTCATAACAGACTGGCGGTTCTCGAGAAGGGAGCAAGCAAGGCATCACTTGTATGGGGAATCCTTCTCATCATCTTCTTCGGTTTTTGGGATTCAATAATCGTTTGGGCCATGTTCGAATCAGGAGCTCCATTAATGAGCATACTCGTTGTCGGAGGTATCATCGGTATCTTTATTCTTCTCGGCATCCTTCTTATCGTTCTCTTTATCATTAAGAAATCAAAGAACAGCAGTCAGCTTGCCGCCGAGAGAAGCAGGGTTACGGATATCGCTTATGATCTCACTAATTTCTACGGCAGCTACGGTTTCTGCTCACTCGGAATCGAATACTGCAATCCTGCGATCCTCGTTAAGGTAGCAGATATCATAAGATCAGGAAGAGCGGCAAATCCTCAGGAAGCCATCAATGCGCTTCTCGCTGATAACAGAAAATCCGCACTCCAGCTTCAGAAGAAACTCGGAAGCCTCGCAGCAAGACAGGAAGTAAGAAACGGAACTCCTGCAGCAGCATTTACTCCTTCCAACTTCTTCAGATAATACTTATTTTTCTCGAAAACAAAGGACTGTTTCAATATTACGAAACAGTCCTTTTTCTTAGCTTCAAAGTTTATTTCTTGCCGGCCACATCTTCTATCTTACCCGTATCAGGTTCATCACCGTATGTGATTCCCGCACCTGAGTTCGGATGGAAGGCGGAGTAACCGAGATCGACAAGGAACAGTACGATGAGAACGACTGCTGCGATCTGCTTATTCTTCGGTTTGAACCTGCTGTAGAGTGAATCGATCAATGGCGCGAAGAGGTAGGTGAAAGCAACACCTGCAAGACCGAATACCAGAAGTCCCTCGAGGCAGACTCTGCCGTGAATGTTAAGGAAGAATCCGGTGTAATCCCACCACTTTGTATGGAACAAAGTCTCGAGCATCCATGCGGCGAAGTACTCAAGGATACCGCATGCCACAAATGTTCCGAGGAACATGATGAACGGATGTTTTCGAAGAGGACGGAGAAGAACGATGATAACCAGTCCGCCGAAACCGTAGATAGGAAGCCAAGGACCGAACATGGTGCCGCGGTTAACGAAGCGACCGTTATTCAGGAGACTGTAGAATACTTCCCAGAGCCAGCCGACATGAGCGAACGTAAAGAAGAACAATACGATGGTCTGAATGGAATACTTGCGGTCGTAGTTGATCTTGATCCACTTGCGCTTCTCGAGAGTTTTTATCTTGTATGCATATTCAGGATATTCGCCGTAAACGAGCTTGTCGGTAATAAGTGCTTCATCGTTAAGAAGGTCGATGTTCTCGACGACGGAAGACTTGTTTTCACGAAGATCCATGTAGATCTCTGCATAACCGCATTCCTTGAGAGGATCCAAAAGGAATACGCCAAGGAGATTGAATGTGAATGTGGAGAAGAAATAACCGATACCGTAGATGAGGTCGATGATGAAAAGTCTTCTCTTATCTCCGGCGGTAAGCTGCTTGGAAAGTTTGAAAGCTTCCTTCCATTTGATCTCAGGATTCTCGGCCAAAACATATGGGATCATTGAATATTCATATGACTTTACGATTCCGCCGATGATCGTGAAATTCCAGAGAAACTGGAAGATGTATCTTAAAAACATTACCTTGGCAACGTTTAATGTCTTGCCGTGCTTATATACGAAGAGAAGTTTGTCGACGCCTGTTTCCTTGTAACTTCTGTGCTCCAGGAAATAACGGCACTTACCGACATAGAGTATATTCTTAACGAAGATGTTCAAGATAAGAAGGATAACTGCAAAGACAAGGATGACGATGGAAGATGCGATTCTGTCCTTAAACACCAAAGTGTTGATTCCGTTAAGTACTCCGAATCCGAAGGAACCGGATGAAGAGATCGAGTTAACAAATACCGAGATGACTCCGTTTGAATATTTACGTGCGAGAGAATCCGAATCGGTGGTGACATTGATGAGCTCCTGGGACAGAGCAAAATCTTCGATGATGTCGGAATTGGATTTTCCTGTAACCTTATCAAGGACTGCCATAGTCTCGGTCTCTGCCAGGGTGGAGGTCTTTGTTGCTCCAATCTGAGCTACTCCCGTATTGAGGGAATAACCGCCGATGATGATACCTGCCAGGAATACTACGAGAACGCTTGTGAAATATCTGCTCTTAAAACTGCTCCAGGCGTTTTTGAGACACTTTTTGATGTTTAGCATGTTAAACTGATCCTTCAAACTGTTTATATAGTTATTAACTTATATTATGGAGAGTGATTTTTCAACAAAAACGGGCAAAAAAAGACCGCCTTAAAGACGGTCATCTTTTTTGCTATCTTATTCGGATCAAATAAACATCTTAGTTATCAGAAGTACTGTGCAACTGTAGATGTTACTTTACTTGTCTCGTAATTATGACTAGCAATATGATCGCGGCCTGTCTGTGCGTACTTGATATAAGTTGCAATTCCTGCTACGATACCGATTGTTAGTATTGCGATGATGGCAATTACTAATACCATCTCAACAAGTGTAAATCCTCTTTTTGATTTGCTAATGCGCTTCATAAGAACCTCCCAAACAAAAACACTTGGTAAACAAAACAGTTCCTATAGTTCACAATTTCCTCAACTCACCCTAAGTATAGCAGATGAATTGTGAACAAGGAAGACACAATCTTGTCATAATTGTGAATTATTATATAATTATTTTATGATTTATACGGTTTTAGTAGCAGAAGATGATAAAGAGATCAATCAGCTCCTCAAAAATTTCCTTGAGGAGGAGGGCTATTCGTGTCTTACTGCGGGCACCGGTCTGGATGCTCTCCGCCTTATAAAAGAGGAGGACCCGGACCTTGTTTTACTTGATCTCATGCTTCCGTTAAAGAGCGGTGACGCAGTGCTTGAAGAGGTACGTAAGTTTTCTGATGTTCCGGTCATAGTAGTGTCTGCAAAAGACTTGGTCAGAACGAAGATCGATCTCATGAGACTCGGTGCCGATGATTATGTCACAAAACCGTTCGATCTTGATGAACTTCTGGTAAGGATCGAAGCCGTTCTTCGAAGAAGCGGAAGAAATGAGAGATCAGTCAGGGAACCTCTTAAGTTCAAGAATATGGAGATCGATACGGATCTTAAAAAAGTCTTCGTTAACGGTCACGAGCTTTCGCTTGCTGCCAAAGAATACAGCATTCTTGAACTTATGATCGGAAATCCGACCAAGCTCTTCTCGAAAGCAAACCTTTTCGAGAGCGTATGGAAAGAAAAGTATCTGGATGACGATAATATAATAAAAGTACATATGAGTAATATAAGATCCAAGATCAAGGAATACGATCCGGACGAGTATATCGAGACCGTCTGGGGAATGGGTTACCGTCTCAAGAAATAATTTAACCTTTATTTAACCTTTTACTTAACCTTCGTTTAACCGGCTTTGTTTATCATAAAGTCAAAATACAAGCGGAGGTTATTATGTCTAATATTGTTTTGGAGACAAAGGGCCTGACAAAATGCTACGGCAAGGCTAAGGTCGTCGACAATTTCAGTTTCAAAGTCGAAAAGGGACACATCTGCGGATTGATCGGTCCGAACGGCGCAGGCAAGACCACCATCATGAAGATGATGGCGGGACTTACAAAGTCTAACGGCGGTTCACTGGAGTTATTCGGAACCTGCAAGGATCTGGACAGGAACAGAAGACGGATCAGTTTTCTTATCGAAAACCCTATGCTCGATATCAATATGAGTGCCTATAAGAACATGGAATACATTAAGTATCTTAAGGGGATACCGACGTCTGAAAAGATCGAAGACGTTCTGGAATTTGTCGGTCTTGGTGATGCAAAAGATAAGAAGGTAAAAAAGTTCTCGCTCGGAATGCGTCAAAGACTGGCGATAGGAATGGCAATATTGTCAAAGCCTGAGATACTGGTTCTGGACGAGCCGGTCAACGGACTTGATCCTGAAGGAATCGTTGACGTAAGAAAGATGATCAAAAGACTCGTTCACGAAGAGGAAGTTACAGTACTTATCTCTAGTCACATTCTCTCTGAACTATCGGAACTTTGCACTGATTATGCGATCATCAATCACGGCTGTCTCGTTGAGAGCATCACTTCCGAAGATCTGCAGGTTAAATGTGAGAACCACATTACATTGAAGACTGATGATATCAACCGTACCGCTACGATCCTTGAAGGGAAACTCGGTATCTCAAAGTACAAGGTATTCAGAGATGAAGAAGTGCATATCTTTGAAAAACTCGATGACGTTTCAACTGTATCAAGAGCTATAACCGATTCAGGTCTTACGATCCTTAAACTCGTTGAAGAAGGGGCAAGTCTTGAAGAGTATTATCTGTCGAAAGTAGGTGGTGCAAATGTTTAATCTGATAAGAGCGGAATTATACAGATTTAAGAATTCCGGCGGATACCTGTTCTTCATGATATTGGCATCGCTCCTTGGTCTTTTAACGGTTTTTAGCACCGGATTCGATACCAAGTTTGAGTTTACGATAATGCTCTCAAACGTTACTCAGCTATCATATAACATGGTGCTTCTCGTATGCGGAACATTACTTACGGTGTTTATCGGAGTCTCATATAATAACAGGATGAGTTATTACGAGATCATGGGAGGAAATCCTCCGCATAAGATCATCCTCGCGAAAACACTTTCAATGGGTTTCATATCGGCGTTGATCATGTATATCCCTACAGCTGTTCTTCTCCTTGCTTCATACATCAACAGCGGAAAACAGACTATAGAAAATCCGGCTATGGTATTCATCATCCTGTTTATCATCACACTTCATACAACGATCAGTTTTATACTTTATGCGATGCTCGGAAGAAATCTCGTACTCGCATCATTCGTACCGTATATCAGACTCGGTATCTTGGATCTTATCGTATACATGCTTGTTTTTCAGGAGTTCTCTGAGCATGCAGATAACAAACTCCTGTATATAACGACAAACTCACAGATGGCTCATCTTCTGACGAAGACAGGAGACAATAAACTTCTTTTCATAGTCCTTATCTCATCTGCAATTGAGTGCGCTGTACTTTATATTTTGGTATACTTTGTCTATAAAAACAAAAAATTCAAATAATAAGATCAGGAGGGCAGAACAATGAAGATCGCTTTGATTATCATATGTTCTGTCCTCTTTTTAATTGCAGTTTTTTTGCTGATAAGTCTGATCGTTATCAAAAAGCAGATCAGAGATTTTTCGAAAGACGTAAGATATATCGTTGATAATGATACAAAAGAACCTATCAAAGTCTCAAGCAGGGACAAGGATATAATCGAACTTGCAAAGGCCCTGGACGAGCACGTTGACAGAGCCAGGAACGAGTATGCGTCATACGTGAAAGACAGGGAGAGGATCAACTATCTGGTAAGCGGTATATCACATGATTTCAGGACACCTCTTACATCATCATTAGGTTACATTCAGCTCATCGAAAAATCCGGTGAGATAAAAGATCCGAAGAACGTTGAATATTTTAAGATCATTAAAGATAAGAATAATTATCTTAAGATGCTGTCGGATGATTTTTTTGATGTATCAAAACTCGCGCTGAACAAAGAACGTATAAAGGATATTAAAGAGATAGAACTGTCGAGACTTGTTGAAGAGGAACTTCTTCAGTATTACGACAGGATAAACGACAGAAATCTAAAGACGGATATCTCTGTTGAAAAAGGAATAAAGATCATGTCCGAACCTTTGGATGTGACGAGGATAATCGATAATCTTTTGTCGAATGCTTCAAAGTATTCCGCATCATTTATGAGTGTAAAACTTGAAGGAAAAAAGTTCAGTGTTGTTAATGATATTCAGCCTGAAAATGACTTCGAAATCGATCGTGTTTTCGAGTTGTTTTATCAGGGTGGAGTAAGAGGTCAAAAGGGCAGCGGTGTCGGACTTTATGTTGTAAAATGTCTCGCAGATGATCTCGGTTTTGATGTAACTGCAAACAAGAATGGAAACGAGTTTGAAATTACATGCTTTTTCGATGATGAAAAAGCATTGTGATATTGAACAAAGGAACGTATTTTGATGTTGTTTTTTTACAAACAATCGTAAAAAAATTATTAATTCGATATCATAAAACGCATAAAATCTTGACATAAAAAGTTTGGAATAATAAAGTAAGCATATAACCACACTTTTATGGAGGTATTTTTATGGCAAGCACAGATAAAGCAGCAACACCTGCTAAGCCAGAGGAAGTAAAGGCAGCAGCTCCAGTAGCAGCTCCTAAGACAGAAGTTAAGAAGGCTCCAGCTAAGAAGCCAGCAGCAAAGAAAGCAGCAGCTAAGAAGCCAGCAGCTAAGAAAGCAGCAGCTAAGCCAGCAGCTAAGAAGGCAGAGGCTAAGAAGCCAGCAGCTAAGAAGGCAGCAGCTAAGCCGGCAGCAAAGAAAGCAGCAGCTAAGCCAGCAGCTAAGAAAGCTACAGCAGCTAAGAAGCCAGCAGCTAAGAAGGCAGCTAAGAAGCCTGCTAAGAAGGTTGTTAAGAAGCTCGGTAAGGTTATCTTCGAGTTCGACGGCAAGCAGATCGCTTACAAGGACATCGAGAAGAAGGCAGCTAAGCTCGGCGGCGATGTTTATGTAGTTGCAGCTGAGAAGAAGATCTACGATGCAGACGGTAAGGCAGTAGCTCTTTTCTAATCTGAATTAAGATATAAATTAGGAGTTGCATTCGCAACTCCTTTTTTATTGCCGAAAATATTTTGTT
>CADCQX010000075.1 GCA_902803695.1 Oscillospiraceae bacterium | reverse complement strand
GATTCTTTACCCTCTTCCCTTACTGTCATCTTTCTTCTGTCAGTGGAAGATCTTCCGATAGGAGCATCGATAGTTCCCTTATCAGGTGAAACGATACCATGAACGATACATCTGTACTGTCTGACGATCTCATGCTTAGCAAGCATATCCGCCAACGCCTGATGCGTCTCATTATTTTTTACAGCGATCATGATACCTGAAGTATCCTTATCGATCCTGTGAACGATTCCGGGTCTTATAACTCCGTTGATATCTGACAGATTGCCTTTGCAATGATGTAAGAGGGCATTAACGAGAGTATCCTCGTGATGACCGCATGCAGGATGAACAACCATTCCCTGCGGCTTATTGATGATAATTAGATCATCATCCTCATAAACTATATCAAGAGGGATATCCTGCGGCTTGGTGTCAGTCTCGACAGGAGCCGGAATATCTATCGTTATCTTATCCCCGGGCTGAACCTTGTAGCTTGCCTTAAGCTTACTTACGCCTTCACAGGTGATCCTGCCGTCAGATAAGAGCACGGAAACATAAGACCTGGATATATCAGGTAATTCAGATGCGATATAAGCATCAATACGCTGTCCGCCAACTTCAACTTCAAGCTGTTTGATCATTCTTTTTCTTACCCTTTAACTCGAAAAGAGACAGATAACTGTCGATCTGCTTATTCCTGAAGATAACGAGGAAAATCATAACGAAAGTAGCGCCAACTGCACATATATCTGCAAAATTAAATATCGGATATGTATAGCTTCCGAAATCAAATCTCAGGAAGTCTACAACATAATGAAGTCTCAATCTGTCGATAAGATTGCCCCAGGCACCGGCAAAGAACATAACAAGAGCTGCCTTAAGGAAAAAGCTCTTATGACGAAGTGACTTATAGATACCATAAGCCAAAACAACGCTCATAAGAAGAGAAATAGCCGACAGGAAATAAATTCCCCATGATCTGTCAGCGAACATGCTGAATGCACTTCCCGTATTCCTTACATGGTAAAGCGAGAAGAAATCCTTAATGATGACGTGCTGACCGTATTCAGGGAGCTTCTTTACTATCAGATATTTTGTTAACTGATCAATTCCGATCAAGATCAATGCTGAAACAAAGCAAAGGACCAATTTCCAAGGCTTAACGCTTTTCTTATCTACCAAATATTCACTCATATATACAAAACCTGCTTATAGAATTACATTTACCATTATAATCGACTTCGCAAATTATACCACACATCGAGGCCTCACCCTCAGCCGGCAGATATTTTGCAGGAACTTTCTCGACAAACCTCGTAAGAGACGTATCTATATCCATTCCGATGATAGAATCCTGACAACCCGTCATGCCGACATCTGTAATATATCCCGTACCCTGAGGAAGTATCCTGTCATCAGCTGTCTGAACATGGGTATGAGTACCAGCCACGATCGATACCCTTCCGTCCAGGAAATAACCCATAGCCTGTTTCTCGGATGTAGCCTCAGCATGAAAATCCAGGAAAATGGCATTCGGACGCTCCTTACCGATCTCAGATAACAGCTCGTTAGCTTTTTCGAAAGGAGAATCAGAATACATTCCCATATCGACCTGTCCCATAAGATTAAAGACAGCAAGCTTATAACCGTCTTTTTCTATTATCGAAAACTTTGACCCCGGCCATTTGCACGATACGTTAGCCGGTACGACCACGTTCTTGTACTTTCCGGCCTGACTTAGGAAATCCCTGTACGAGAAAGTGTGATTGCCCAAAGTAACGGCATCAATGCCCAATTTGAACAATTCATCCAAAACTTTTGGAGAAACACCAAGACCATGAACCGAATTCTCGGCATTAATGACACAGAAATCAATATTGTTATCTCTCAAAAACGACGGTAACTGTCTGTTTAACACCCTTCTGCCGGGAGCTGCAACAATATCACCGATAAAACAGATCTTCAATGCTTAAACCTCCAATTCTATGGAGATATTTTATCATATTAAAGGCAAAAAAAAGACCGCCTAATTAAAGACGGTCTTTGAGGTGACATACAACAATCTATATTCAAAATAATATAACACTAAATTACTTTGCAACATCTGTTGCTCTAGTCTCCCTAATGATATTAACCTTGATCTGACCAGGATAATCCAACTCATCCTCGATCTTCTTACAGATCTGTCTTGCTTTCAAGATCATATCATCGTCTCCCACCTTCTCAGGGGAAACAATTACGCGGATCTCACGTCCGGCCTGGATTGCATAACTCTTCTCAACGCCTTCGAAAGATGTTGCAATCTCTTCAAGCTTCTGGATCCTCTTGATATAAGTCTCAAGATTCTCTCTACGTGCACCCGGTCTTGCTGCTGAAATAGCATCGGCAGCAGCTACCAAAACTGCGATAGCAGTCTGTGGATCAACATCACCGTGATGTGCCTCTATGGCATTAATGATCTCCGGTGATTCTTTGTACTTTCTGGCTATCTCGGCACCGATCTCAATATGTGAGCCATCCTGCTCAAAATCAGCTGCCTTACCAATATCGTGCAAAAGTCCTGCACGGCGTGCCATCTGTACGTCAAGGCCCAACTCTGATGCCATCATACCTGCTATCCAACAAACCTCGATAGAATGCTGCAATACATTCTGACCGAAACTTGTACGGTAGCGCAAACGTCCGAGATACTTAATGATCTCAGGATGCAGGTTCATGACGCCTGTATCATAAGCAGCGCGCTCACCTTCCTGCTTGATGGTGTTGTTGACCTCTTTTCTGGCTTTATTAGCCATTTCTTCAATCCTAGCCGGATGGATACGTCCATCGACAACGAGCTTCTCGATCGTAAGTCTTGCGATCTCTCGTCTGATCGGATCAAAGGACGACAAAATAACTGCTTCAGGTGTATCGTCGATAATAAGATCGACACCTGTGATCGTCTCGATAGCACGAATATTACGTCCTTCTCGACCAATGATACGTCCTTTCATCTCATCGCTAGGCAGTGAAACGACTGATACTGTTACTTCTGAAACATAATCCGAAGCATATCTCTGAATAGAACTTACGATAATGTCCTTAGCGACCTTATCTGCTTCGGCCTTGGTCTTTTCCTCCATCTGCTTGAGCATCGTAGCCATATCATGACTATACTCACGCTCTGCAGCTTCCAAAACAAGAGATCTTGCTTCCTGAATACTGAGTCCTGATATCTTCTCGAGTTCTGTTTCCTTCTTTGCTTCAAGCTCTTTGGCCTTCTGCTGAGTAACAGCAATCTCTTTTCTGATATTCTCGATCTCTGATTCCTTTACCTCGATATTACTGATCTTCTTATCAAGGGTCTCTTCTTTCTGATCAAGCCTGTTTCTCTCCTTTGCAAGCTCCTGTTTCCTTTCTCTTACGTCACGCTCCAATTCGACACGTGCCTTAGAGATTTCCTCTTTTGCCTGCAACAGTAAATCTCTCTTGCGGTTTTCTGCGTTCTTCTGAGCTTCACCCAACAGCTTTGCATTCTCTGCTTCAGCCTTTTGAATGTCATCCTGCAATTGATTCTGCTGCGAAGATAATCCTCGCTTAAAGTAAATAACAGTTAATACAATACCCAAAAGAATACCAAGAATTGAACCGATGAGAGCATATAACCACTCCATCTTGGTATTCACCTCCAAATATTTAATTATCAAAGTTCAATTTAATAAATGACAAAAAATGTCTAATAAATTATAGAAATAAAATAATAAAGTGTCAACAAAAGATAGAAAGAGGCTTCTTTACATCCTTCCCTCGAACTCATTAGTGTCCGCATATTCCCCTGAAAAGCCTGTTTGAGGCAGTGTTATCAGTGATGAAATATCATCCTCGCAGATCGTAAATCCGAAAATATCAAGATTTTGACTCATCTTGATCGGATCATTTGCTTTTGGAATGACAGAAATGCCGTTTTGGTTAAGGAAACGGAGCATGAGTTTTTGAGGGGTTACCAAGTATTTTCGAGAAAGAGAATTAATGAACTCATCCTCATTGAGCCTTCCCCTGCCCATCGGGCTCCAGGCCTGTACATGGATATCGTTGGCTTTGCAGTAATCAACCGTGTATTGCTGCATATAACCGATATGAAGCTCAAGCTGGTTCACCATAGGCTTTGTCTCAAAGTTTTCCATGATGACCCTTAAGTGATGCGGAAGGAAGTTACTTACGCCGATAGCCTTGATCTTGCCATCTTTATAGAGTTCTTCCATGGCCTTCCATGTGTCATAGATCTTTCTTTTCCACTGCTTGTCCTGTTTCGAGAGCTTAGGCCAATGGATGAGATACAGATCAAGATAGTCTGTTCCGAGTTTAGTTATTGATCTTTCAAAGGCTTCATATGTTTCCTTATAACCGAATTCTGTCGGCCAGATCTTGCTCGCCAGGAATACTTCTTCTCTGGAAATGCCGGATTCCTTGATTTCTTTTCCGACCATTTCCTCATTCAAATAGAATGAAGCCGTATCAAAGTATCTGTATCCGTTCTCGATCGCTTTTAATATGGTTCCTTCCTCTGCTTTATATGTTCCAAAACCGACTGGAGCTATGGATAAACCGTTATAAAGCTTAAAATCCGACCTTTCGCCTTTAACGTTATATCGAAGCATGTAAAAGTCATGAGGTGTCACTCCGTCAAACTTAAAGCCCTTACCCTCACCTATCTGTTCAAAACCGCACTTCTTCATTACATGTCCCGAAACTTCATTATGGATATCATATCTGCCTCTGATCGCTGTCTGATGAAGATTATTGATCGTAAAATCAACCAAAGCCTGCATGACTTCAGTCCCGTAACCTTTACGCCAATGGTCTCTGGCAAGGTTATATCCAACTTCGAAGACCTGATCTGCTTCGCAGTAATACACACCACAGCTTCCGCAAAGATAATTATCTTCAGCCTTTACGCAGACTGCAAAATCATAAGCAGTATCACTTTCTATATCAATTGTAGAAAGCCAGGCATATGTTTCATCTATACTTTGATGAGCGTTATACATCATGTACTTAGCGACTTCGGGATCAGTTGTCCAACGATCAAAAGCATTCTGGGCATCATCGATCATAAGCGGTCTTAAGATAAGTCTTTCTGTTTCAATAGTCGGAGTCCTCATGATATACACCTC
>CADCQX010000074.1 GCA_902803695.1 Oscillospiraceae bacterium | reverse complement strand
TTTTCTGAGGTCTTCAAATTCTGGGTAGTTCCTGTCATTTCTTCTTCCTACTTCCAGCCTCTTGGTCTTTACGAACAGGATGGCATTCTCGTTTATGACTGCCTGTTCAGCATTGATATATCCCTTAAGCTGTAGATATCGATTAAACTTCTTTACTACCCCTTTATACTTCTTTACAGTCGCACCAGATAAGTTCTTATGGCCTTTTACCGGTGAGTTGATATAATCGATCCACTTACTCCAATCTTCCGTCTTAAGCTCTTTAATGGCCTTATCTTTAATGTTAGGGTCAAAGTAATTCCTTAGTCCGGAAGCATTATCAAAGTTATTCCTGTCACCGCTGATCTTAACGTTGGCATCTCTATGAGAAAGCTCACTTAATTCCTGGAGCCATTCTTCATAAATGTCATAAACAGTTTTCTTTCTGTTCTGCTTTTCGACATACTGTCCTTCTGCGATTATTTCTTCAGCTTCCTTTTCACACTCATCGATAGTCCAGTGCCACTTGGTAGTTGTATCAACTTTCTTGCCTTCAGCGTTAACATAACGTACTTTTTTGCGGAATCTCCACTCTTTTACGTCTTCTTTCCATTCCTTCTGGTATCTTGGAGGTATGTTTCTGGGTAATCTCTTCATTTTTTCATTCCCTCATATTCAATAAGTAAATCATTCATTCATTTAATCATCAGACGATTATTTCAGCCAGGTTTCTCACACTTGCCATAACCTCTGCCCAGGACAATTCACCTACAAAGAAAGAGTCATTTCTGAAGTTTTCCCATTGAGATTTCATAACTTCATCTGATTCTATTGAAGAAATGGTGTCCATGAAATCCGGGATCTGTACAACAGTCTCTCGTTTTTCACTTGTAGCATAGAAGGCATCTTTCAGCACAGCATGGTCAAAGGATTTCTGGTGGCTGATTACATAGATGTCATAAAAATCACGCATTCTTGTGTTTGCTGTTCCACGGCTCATGATCGTTTCCATTTTCTCAGCAAGAAGGGTTTCCAGATTATACGTCAATAGCGAGATAGATCTATTTTCAAACATCAGACGGTATGAATACTCTACAGCACGCGGAGTAATAACATCTCCTGTGGATATATCAATTTTAATCGCCTGACGCAGGTTATCCATAGTCGCTTCCAACATGAATCTGATGCCAGAATAATCATGCTCTTCCATTATATCTGTGGCCCTGGTGATGCTGAAATTAACGCCATCCGGAATTTCTACAGATATTATTTCCTCAATGATCCTTCTTGCGTTTTCCATATCAAGATGGAGGGATTTTACTGTTGTATCAATGTCCATTGTCGCTCTGGTGTCCAGTCCGACAACCGCTGCCACCAGCATGCCACCCTTCAAAATGAAATTATTTCTATATCGCGAAAGAGCAACTCTTTCCAGGAATCTTTCCATTATGTAATTACGGATCAATGTCTGTGCTTTCCTGCTGTCACCAGCAGAAAGATTCCTGATCTTCGCTTTCAGTTGTGTAGCTGTCCTGATCATAACATTACCTCCGTATATGTTCTTACCGCAGACTCAATATGCAGTTTCTTTGCATAAGTCATCAGATGATTGAGATTCTTATGAGTACTTCCCATATATTCCTTCATTGCATACTGGAATACCTGAACATCCATTGCTTCCTTATATCGAATGACATCACAGATTGTACGCTCCATATCATAAGCACGAACAGTGTTGCCAAAGCCTGTTTGAATATTTAAAACTCCAAGTCCTTCAATTTCAGGTTTTACCTGATAAACGCGAATTCCTTTCTTTCGCAGATGGGAAGCGTTGTAACCGGCTCTGACAGTAACGCTGATATCTATTGGTTCTCGTTCCATCAGCCCATGAAGAAAAAGTGCCGTTTCATGCGAAAAAATAATACGACTGTTGGAAAGATGCAGAATATACAGTTCATCCTTCCAGGCATCCTCTGCAAGATACACCCCCTGTGCAACTCTTTCCATATTTCGTTTATTAACATAATCGGCAAGAGTTGGCTTGGAGATGCCATTTTTCAGAACCTGATAAGTTAGAAGGTAACCGTTCCCTTTTTCTACAAGTTCATCCAGAAGTTCAAATCGTGTCATCCAATCACCTTACTTTCTCGCTTTTATTCTACATTTTTAGAGCGCATATGTAAACTTTATCTTTATATAACCAAATATACCAGATAACTTTAATAAACTTAGTAGATCAAACAAATAGGATATGTTTTCATATT
>CADCQX010000073.1 GCA_902803695.1 Oscillospiraceae bacterium | reverse complement strand
TTACTACATAACCCTCGTTTTTTTGGTTGGTCTCGCGTGGTTTCCGGTACAGTTTAAAAGACCTGAGACTCTCGCATCTCGCGGACATAACTTCTTTTCCTACGCATTCTTTGGCGGCGTCGTAGTAACCTTAGGTCTTATGCTGTTGTTTTCGAAAAAGACTGTTCAGAGGATATATGCCGTGGCAGGCGTCCTCTTCGGAGTATTTTATATCCTCGGCTATGTCTTAGACCCCGCGTTCTTTTCGCCACTGGTGCTCGTATGGGAAACCATGCTCATATATTTCTATATCGGCGAATATATGTTAATGCTTCGGGAATAGTGTTCTGACCTTGAGATATTGAAGTATAAGGCGTAAAATTGTATTGACATATTACGGACGAGGTCCATTTCGAGAGGGAAAATTATTATGGTATATCCGGTTGAGATTGCAGGTCTTAAGAGAGACTTGCCGCTTTGTAAGGTAACAGACGATCTTTATATTGCAGCTTTTATTTGCTTTGGTGATGCTGAGATAACGGTAGCATGCGCCGGTGAACTTCTAAAGCTTGTTCCGGAGGACAGTTACGATTACATGTTTACGGCTGAGGCAAAGGGCATTCCGCTCATTCACGAGATGGCCCGTCAGTCAGGTGCCGAGAAGTATTTTGTAGCGCGTAAAGGCCATAAGAACTATATGCCTAATCCGATCCACGTAGAGGATCAGTCCATCACGACCAAAGGCGTCCAGAAACTCTATCTTGGAGAAGATGACGCCGAACTTATCAAGGGCAAGAGGATACTTCTTATCGATGATGTTATCTCCACGGGAGGTTCCTTGAAGGCCATGGAAGAGTTGGTTAATCTCGCTGGTGGTACCGTTACCGGTAAGGTTACTGTATTTGCCGAGGGTGATGCTGCGTTGAGAGATGACATCAAGTTCCTTTCTCGGCTTCCACTTTTCAATAGTGATGGTACGCCCAAGTCATAAGGGGGGATTCTTATGCCGATACTGGGAGCTTATATCGTTCCCCATCCGCCGATGGCGATAACCGAGATAGGTGTGGGAAGCGAGATCCAGATCATAGATACTGTTGTTGGATGTACTCGTGTTGCTAAGGAGATAGCTGAGCTCGCGCCTGACACGATAATCTTTATAAGCCCGCACTCTCCTTCGTATCAGGACCGATTCTACGTTGCAAAGGGCGATACTGCCAAAGGTTCCTTCGCGAACTTTAATGCTCCGCAGGTAAGGTTCAACGAGAAGATGGATTCCGAACTCGCCAATAAGATCATAGAAGAAGCAGGAGCTCTTAATATCCCGACAGACCCTGACGGCGTTAATGCTGATCTGGATCACGGTATCATGGTTCCGCTTAGATTTATCAAGTTAAAAAATTATGAAGCCAAGATAGTCAGGATCGGCATTTCTGGATTGTCATTCGAAGATCACTTTAAGTTCGGCCAGGCTATCTGCAAAGCGATCGATTCTCTTGACCGCCGCGTAGTCGTTATTGCCAGCGGCGATCTTTCTCATAAGCTTCAGGAATACGGTCCGTACGGATTTGCCGAAGAAGGCGTTGAGTACGATAAGAGGATCATCGAATTGATCTCCAATAACGAACTTTCCAAGCTCATGGACTTCGAACCGGACTTCCTCGATAAGGCAGCAATATGCGGTCATAGCGGTTTCATCATGCTTTCCGGAGTGATCGACGGCCTGGGGCTTGAACCTGTTTTCGTATCTCACGATGACATAACCGGTGTCGGTTACGGAATATTCTTGTTCCACCGTTCCCAAGAACCACAGTAATATGAGTAACGATCCTTATGTTTCTCTTGCTCGAAGATCATTGGAGGCGTACATCACCACCCGTAAAGTGATCGATGTGCCTAAAGATCTCTGCAATGAAATGACAGAAAGGCAGGCGGGAGCTTTTGTCTCTTTACATAAAAACAATGATCTTAGGGGCTGTATAGGTACTATCGCACCGACTACAGGATCCATTGCTGAAGAGATAATCAGGAATGCCATCAGGGCAGCTACAGCTGACCCGAGATTTCCGGAAGTAACTCCTGATGAATTAACTGATCTGACGATCAAAGTGGATGTGTTGGGCCCGATCGAGGATATCACGTCTCCTTCGGAACTTGATATCAAAAGATACGGAGTAATCGTCCGTAAGGATAACAGGATGGGCCTTTTGCTCCCTGATCTGGAGGGTATCACCGGCGTAGAGCAGCAGATTCAGATAGCTAAGCTCAAGGCGGGCATAGCTCCTTACGAAGAAGTTGAGCTTCAAAGATTTGAGGTCATAAGACACTCATGAATTCTTTTTGGATTTCTTCTTTCCTATCATGAAATGCTTGGCGACATTAGCCATTACTTTGTAGTGGATAGGTCTTAGTGCCTTGTCTGCCTCTACGAGTTTCTCTCTTATCGGAATATTCTGAGGACAGTGCTGTTCGCATTTTCCGCACTTAACGCAAAGCGATGCTTCTGCAGGTTCTAACCTTAATGCCATCGCCTGGAAATATTCTTTTCTTCCTGAGGATTTGCTCTCGGAATACATATGGTTGTAGCACGAGAATATAGACGGAATCTCGACTCCCTTAGGACAAGGCATGCAGTATCTGCAGCCTGTACAGTTGACCTTTGTGTTCTCGTTGATATATGTCTTGATCTTACTGATCATTGCTCTTTCTTCATCTCCGAAAGAGTGAGCCTTCGCTTCTGATGCCACGCGGCAGTTCTCCTCCACCATCTCGATAGAGTTCATTCCCGACAGGACACAGGTTATCTCTTCCTGATCCCAAAGCCATCTGAATGCCCATTCTGCAGGAGACCACTTATGCGGATCTTCCGCGATCAGTTTTTTGGCTTTTTCCGGCAAGAGATCGACAAGTTTTCCTCCTCGCAGAGGCTCCATGATGAACACGGGAATGCCTTTTTTGTGTGCTTCCTGAACGCCGAGTCTTCCTGCCTGAGTTATCTCGTCCATGTAATTGTACTGAACAAGACAAAGATCCCAGTCATAAGCGTTGAGTATCTTAAGGAACATATCGGTGTTTCCGTGGAAGGAGAATCCGATATGCCTGATAATGCCCGACTTCTTATTTTCTTCTATCCATTCTCTGATACCAAGGGATTCCAGCTTTTCCCACTGGGCATAGTCTGTCATATGGTGGAGAAGATAATTATCCAGATAATCGGTACGAAGTCTTTGAAGTTCTTCGTTGAGATACTTGTCGAGACCTGCTCTGTTCTTTACAAAGTATTGCGGCAGCTTCGTTGTGAGGATGATCTTGTCGCGGATATTGTTCTTCTCGATGATCCTTCCTAAGATCTCCTCGTTGCCCGGGTAAATGTAAGCGGTGTCAAAATAGTTGACTCCGAGTTCGTATGCGCGCATGAACTCCGACTCTGCTTTGTCAAAGTCGATCTTGTTGTTTTTGCTCGTGAAGCGCATACAACCGTATCCCAGGATCGAAAAACCGTTTCTGTATTGCATTTGTCCCCTCCGTATCTTTTATTCATTATATGTTCCTTGTTTTCGAAAAGTATATGAAAAGTTAGTGAATAATCGCTGATTTCTTTGTGTTTTCAAAGGGAGAGCGTTGAATGTATAATATAGTTGATATTTTGTTTTTTCATAGGAGGGAAAAATGAAAAGATATAAATCATGTATAGCTCTTATACTTGCGGCTGCCATCGCTTTTTCAGCGGTAGGATGTTCGGCCTTCGAGACAAAGAGCAAGAGCAAAAGTAAGGGTAAGGATAAGGATGAAGACGGACTCTTCAAGGAGAAAGATGTTATTTCTCTTGCCGAGGACTTTGGTAAATCTCTTGTAAAAAGAGACTATGAAGCATTGGGCGATATCTCTGACATAGATAATCCGAGCGAGTATATGTTCGATGTCGAGTACACAGAAGATGTCTGGAATGTAGTAAATGCTTGGTACGACACCTTCACCTATGAGGTTGACGAGGATTCGGTCGAAATGGATGATGAGGAGGCTACTGTATCTCTTAAGATCATATATGCCGACGTAGATTCTCTTGATGTAACTGATAAGAGCGTCGACGGCTGGAAAGAGGCTCTCTCAGAAGCAGAAGACACAGATTCGACGACCTTCGAACTCAATATGAAATACGACGAGGATGATGAGAAGTTGAAGGTTGAGGATGCGGCTGATATATTAGTGGATTTCCAGACTATCTCTGCTTCGTTCGATATCGAGGATGTTGATTATTCCAGTGCTCTTTCTCTCAGGATTGATGCAATCTATACAACAGATGATATTGTTATCTCAGTAACCTGTTATGATGTAAGTTCTGCAGACGGCAAGGAAGTATCGCTTTCAGTAAGTGATCCTGAAGGTAATGAGATCTTGAGTGAGAAGTTTGATTTCGAGTCAGGAGCTGAGAGCACATATACTATTGAGCATCCGACCAATGGCAAATTTGATAGCGGTTTTTATGAAGCGATGCTTAATCTCGAAGGCAGTCTCTCTTTCTATTCATTTGAACTCGTAGAACCTGAATCTGAGCCTGATCAGCTTGAGCCTGATGGCAGTGATATCCTTCCTGGTCTTGATTCTTCACTTTCGGCAGCTCCGGATGAAGCCAAGGGAACATATGATATGTCTGCTGACAAGTATACAAATGAATACTTCGGATTCGAGATCAGTTTCGAGCAGAAGTTTATGAGCTTTGAGGGTGACATGTTAAGTGATGGTACGGATGGAGACATGGAAGGAATTGACCTTGTTTCCATGTATATGGACAGCACAACCAGTTCGAGCGGAGATCTCAATATGGCGATCATCATGGTAATGAAGGCTGATGTGGAGACAAGTCAGGTGTTCCAGATGCTGACAGTGTCTGGTGAGGCTGAGGAAGTCGACATCAACGGTGTTTCTATGTTGTGTGCCGATAATAACGGTATTCCGATCTACTTGATCACTAAGGATGATTGTGTGTTGTTTATAACGTTTTCGAGCAGTGACCAGGATATGATCGATGCATTCCTTGAAGGAATGAAACCGCTTTGATCTTTCTAAGTCATATCAAGACTGCTTCACTTAAGTGAGGCAGTCTTTTTTTGTCCGTAAGATAAAGGTGTATAATGACCCTACGAAAGATCAGACAAGGAAAGAAACGAATATGATACAGGATATATATCCGTCCAAGATAGACATCAGTTACAAAAATAAGCTCCCGGAGGGAACCGACAGGGTGCTGTTTTTCAAGGATAACACGCTGCTCATCAGATATGCCGATGAGAAGATCCTTTTTCCTGAAGTAAGAGAGTTTCCCGAAGGAACAGAATTCCAGTATCTGTTTTTGGTCGATGAAATAAGTTTTTTTATCTGCTTTGAATCGAAAACGATACCCGATAACTACGAATTCAAGCCGATGAGCGAGATCAGAAGGCTTAAGCTGTCTTCAAACAAAAGACTGTTTGAGGCTTTTACGGGATTTCATCTTTACCAGTGGTACAGATCAAGCAGATTCTGCGGTTGCTGCGGCAGCAGGACTGAATTCGACACTGTGGAACGTGCCATGGTATGTCCTTCGTGTAAAAACAAGATCTATCCGAGGATCAATCCTGCTGTCATCATCGGTGTCATAAATAACGATAAGATCCTTCTTACGAAATATAAGACGGGCTTTGCTCATAATGCCCTTGTCGCAGGCTTTGTCGAGATCGGTGAATCTCTTGAGGATACAGTCAGGAGAGAAGTAATGGAGGAAGTGGGCCTGAAGGTTCGAAACATAAGATATTACAAGTCACAGCCTTGGGGCGTGGTATCCGATCTTCTCGCGGGATTCTTCTGCTACGTTGACGGAGATGACGAGATCAGGATGGATGAGAACGAACTTAAATACGCCGAGTGGGTAAAAAGAGAAGATATCGAACTTCAGCCATACGATATAAGCCTTACCAACGAGATGATGAAGATATTTAAGAACCAGAGTCTTAATCTGTAATTTTTCTCGAAATTCTGTTTTGCGTACCGAAATAAAAAGATTATAATCTAAACATCATTTATTTGGGGGCAAATTATGAAAACGTGGAACGGTTACCAGAAAGGCATCAATCTCGGAGGCTGGTTATCCCAGTGCGATCACACAGAAGAGAGATATGATACTTTCATCACAAAGAAAGATTTCGAGACAATCAAGAGTTGGGGCACAGATCATATCCGTCTTCCGATCGACTATGAGTTGATCGAGACAGATGACGGAACACCAATAGAATCAGGCTATGACAGGATCAAGTTCGCGCTCGACTGCTGCGGAGAACAGGGACTTAACATGATCCTGGATCTTCATAAGACATGCGGTTATTCCTTTTATGACGGAAACGGTGAAAAGGGCTTTTTCGATGATGAGAAGCTTCAGGAAAGATTCTATGTTCTGTGGGAAAGACTGGCTGAAAAGTTTGGCAACACCGGAGACAGACTTGCTTTTGAACTTCTTAACGAGGTTACCGATAAGGCATTCTGTGACGGTTGGAACCGTATATCGACCGAGTGTATCAAGAGGATACGTAAGATAGCGCCTACAGTAAAGATCCTTGTGGGCGGATATTACAACAACAGTGTTGAGGCTGTTAAGGATCTGGCTATGCCTTATGACGAGAATATTATCTACAATTTCCATTGCTATGAGCCATTGATCTTTACGCATCAGGCAGCTTCGTGGATCCCGACGATGGATCAGAGTTTAAGGATCTCCATTGATGCTTCATATGCTGAAATGGATGCGGCTGGTAAGGATAATCTCGAACAGGTAACAACCGGTTTTGCAGGTTTCTCACCCGATGATAAGTTAAGCGAGGCATACTTCGAAAAGATCTTTGCCGAAGCTATCAAGGTTGCCGAAGAACGCGATGTGGCACTTTACTGCGGTGAGTACGGAGTTATCGATTTTGTTGATCCTGAGGATATCGTAAAGTGGTACAAGATCATCAATACTGTTTTCAGAAAATACGGTATCGGAAGAGCAGCATGGAGTTATAAGGAAATGAACTTCGGAATCGCCGATGGACGTATGGACAAAGTCAGAAGCGAATTCGTTAAATACATTTAACTCACGATAGGAGATATATCATGACTAAACCGACACCTGCCAGAGAAGATCTGCGCTATGAATCTTTTTCGAACAAAAAGATCCTGTCCTGTAAGAAAAACGGAAGGCTTCCGGTAATGGGCTGGAACAGCTGGAATGCATTTGGAAGCGGTAATACAGAAGAACTTACAAAGCAGATGGCAGAGAAACTGGTCGAGTTGGGTCTTGATAAGCTCGGATATAAGTATGTTGTCTTGGATGATGGCTGCTATGTTCCTCACCGTGTGGACGGTAAGCTTTCAAATGAGCCGGAGAGATTCCCGAGCGGATTTAAGGCTCTTTCTGATTTCCTTCATTCCAAGGGACTTAAGTTCGGAATGTATAACGATATAGGAGAAAAGCTCTGTGCTGGTTCTGAAGTCGGAACATACGGATATGAGAAGGTTTATGCGAAGCAGTATCTTGATTGGGGAATCGACTTCATCAAAGTGGATAACTGTTATAACATCTTCGATAATGCAACTTTTGCCGATCCTGATAATGCCAGGTTTACTTTCGGACCGAATATCAGATCGGTAATTATCGGTGACAAGACTATAAATGCGGAACAGCTGGTCATAACAGGGGAGAGTGCTCATCTTAAGGATTCATATGTGACTTTCCTCGGAACACTTGATGGAACAGGGCCTGATTATAGTCCTGTCGGAACCAAGAGCAGCGAGATCGTGATCGAGATAGATTCGGATGAAGAGAAGACGGTAGATCTTAAGATCGACTACGCTACCGGAAAAGAGGAAGGTATCGGAGCATGGCTTCAGATAAGTGTCAACGATCAAAGGATCTTTGACGATCTTATCCCGGAAACCGCATCTGCGACCGACTTTACGCTTTCTGCTCCTTTTGCTGTTGAACTTAAGAGCGGAAAGAATATCATCAAGCTCATGAACCACAGACGTCAGGAAAATACGCTGAGTTCCTATGCTGCAATGATGGAAGCATTCGAAGAGATAGACAAGGATAATGACGTTATCCTTTCCGTCTGCGAGTGGGGTAAGACGAATCCTCAGAACTGGGCTTATAAAGTAGGTAACTCTTGGAGGATACTTAATGACATAACCTTTGCCGTCGGTTCTACCGAAGGTGATTTCGGTACCTGCGCATGGGAAAGCGATTATACGACAAACATCACGACCCAATATAACAAAGCGGTTATCATGGACGAGTTTGCAGGACTTGATAAAGGATGGAACGATCCTGACATGATGGTAATCGGAATGAACGGATTGGTTCAGACGATGAATGAATCCCACATGGCTATGTGGTGCATGCTCAATTCTCCTCTGATGCTCGGTCTGGATCTGAGACGCGTTAGTAAGGGCGACGAGATATACAATATAATCGCCAATGAGGATTATATCGCGCTTAACCAGGATGCTCTGGGAGTTCAGGCAAAAAGAATATTCACCACCATCAATACGTCTGATCCTTCAAAGGATTACATAAGAGACAACAAAAGGATCGATGTTCTTGTAAAACCGCTTAGCGACGGTTCTATCGCTGTTGGATTCTTCAATCTCGATACTGAAGCCAGAGTTGAAGATATCTGCATATCATTTGATGACATAGCAGAGAAAATGAACATTCCTTCCGGTTTCCTGAGTGCCGATGAATATCAGATCAAGGATCTAAAGAGTAAGGAAACGTGGAGTACTTGCGAGAAACGTATCAGACTTTCTTCGATAAAAGGATGTGCAAGTTACCTCGTTAAGATCACACCTGTATGACCAAAGTAATCGATCTTTTAGACCGTCTGGGAATCGATAAAAAGGATGAGGAAAAAGATGCGGTCTTAACGCGCAAATTGTGCGCGAAGATAATACATGAATATCTTCAGAAAAATATGCATGAACCGGATGAGATCGGTATCGAAAAAGCATACTTCATCAAGGATCTTTTCGACTGCAGAGTATGTGCAAATCACATAGCTCAAGTTTATCTCAAGGGCATAATGGATGCTTTTACTATTGATAAGGAACTGGTATTGTTTATGCCCGAAAAAGAAATGAGCATCACGGAACTCGAAGATTGCGTTGGTAAGACAAAAGATCCGCGTGAACGGGAAAAGCGCTGAAACAAGGGTGTTGTAATTATGCAATATTATGCATATAATTGAAAAGAGCAATTTGTTGCGTATTTTCGAAGGAGGGGCTTATGGGCAGGATCGAGAAGGAAGAATACATAATCGGATCGATTTCACTTCTGTCAAATAAATTCTCGCAGTTTGGCGATTCGATTCATGAAGACATAACGTATAAACAATGGTTTTTGCTTTTGATGATCTCCAAGATGGATGAAGGTGAAAAGAATCTAAATTCCATTGCTGATTTTGTCGGAACGACAAGACAGAATGTTAAGAAGATAGTATCTCAATTGGAAGGGAAAAAATATCTCAAGGTAAGACAATCAAGAACAGACGGAAGAGCACTTGTAGTTGAACTTGCGCCAAAAGCAAAGAAGTACTTTGAGAAGAATTATGAAATGACATCAGCGAAGACAGACAGACTGTTTTCGAAGATAGATGACAGCAAACTTGATGATCTTGTTGTGGACCTGACAAGACTGATGGAATGCTTTGAAGACTGAACAACGGGGGGATTTTAAATGTTTTGGTTCTTTTTGGCAGGTAAGAAGAAAGCCGCTCTTTTATACGGAGCAATAGTTATGCTTATTTGCGGAGTGATATTTTTGGGAGTCGGAATAACATACCTGAAAGGTGATACGAATACTATCGATCTTAATGATCCTGATTGCGATTATTCCGATATTACAAATCACAGCCACGTCGTTGGAGATATAGACAGGAGCTGGGGTATATGTGTAGTCGAGACCGGTGATAATGGTAAGGTAAACTATTACGCGGTTCCTAAGTTTGACAGCGACAAACACCCGAGAGAATTTGTAAGTGTCGTTGTCTTCAGACCTGATAAATCTGATGTTACTACTCTTGATTCGATCACCGATGATACGATCGACTTTTTTATCAACAGAGGAAAGGCTCCGACTCAATCCGTTCATGTGGACGGATATGCTCAGAAGATGAGCAATGATATGTATGAAGCTGCTGTTAATTATCTCGTAAAATGTGATTTTACCAGAGAAGAAAGTGAAGAAATGCTTGTTCCTTACTATCTTGTCAATAACGCCAGTTCAAAGCCTTTCTTCTTCATCTTCGGTGGAGTCATGGCAGTAGGTGGTGTGATCCTTCTTGTCGTATGGATCAAGAAGAGAAAAGATATCGCTGACGAGGATAGACCCGGAGTGTGGAATACCATTGAATGATGATCCGTTTGATTTAGAGACCTTAGCAGAGATTAATAACCCATGGATAAGTTGAAAAATGCAGTTATGAATAACAGATGCGGATCGTTCTCGATAGCGATCACGATGATCCTTGTATCTTTATACGTGATCATTCCGACTTTTTCCGTGGCCGGTCTTGCCGGATTTGTTGTCTTAAATCTGGTGATCTTTTATGGCATCGAGCATCTGATATATAAGGAATTCTCTTTTGCCATCGACTTAAGGTATGGAGCGGTTCTTTTCGGTCTGGGATTGGTCTCATGCGTTCTTTCGTTCATCAACGGCAAGCTTATTGATAACCCTGTTTCGATGACTATAATCTCAGTCATCATTGTATTAACAGTTTCGATAGCTGTTCTTGCCAAAGTGAAGAATAAGATTACGAAGATCTTTATCCTGTTTTTGGCAATCGGATTGGCTTCTTTCTGCTTAAGTTGCGTTTTTTCCTGCGGAAGATTTTCTCCTGATTCCTTTGTCTACTATGACGTTGCACTTTCAACCCTGAAGGATTACGGCAATATAGCTCTAATCAGGCAATACATGGTCGATACGGTCTATAACTGTTCTTTTCCGTATCTATATCCGTTCCTGATCTTCGTCGTTGATAAGATGACGGGACTTGGTATGTACTCCGGAGTTCTGGTCAATATCTATGCCTGCCTTTTCTCAGTCTTTATCCTGCTTAAAATGAGCAAGTTGATAACATCCGAATATTATTCCGGAATCGCAGCTTCTGTCGTGCTCCTCACATCGCCTGATTATCTTGATGAGTTGTGCTGCGCCAGAGCGATCCCGGTATCGATATTGACTGTCCTTGCTTCGCTGCTTCTCTTTTATTCCGTCTTCAGGACTTCCTGTAAAAAGAACCTCGTTTTTATGCTCGGATTAGTCGCAGGCTTAGCACCGGTGACGCGTTTTGATAATCTTCCGTTTGTGGCATACGGCCTTTTGGCTCTTATCATCCTGAAAGAAGACAGGATCAAGAACGCATTGTTCTACATGATCGGGGTTTTGATCTCTACTTCGCCATGGATCATTTATTCTTTTGTTCATTTTCGAAAACCATGGATCACGGACAACTCCGGAACTGCCTTTCAGGTCAGCCCGAAGCCTTTGAATTCCGTAAGCCTTCCAAACGATGTTCAAAAAACTCTGTTTACGGATCCGGGATTATGGTTCAAAGCGCTCTTTACCGAGAAATCCATGTCCCTGTCACTTCTCATAATATGCTCGTTCGTCGGATTGATATGTTTTGTGATCTGCTGTTTCTGGCTTTATTCTTCTCGTAAGTCAAAAACGGTATCACTATATGAATCCCGCTTTTTCATTACTATCCTGATCTTTTATTTCCTTAAGACCTGCATGTATATCGTGGTTGGTTATCCGGATGTCAGATACCATGTTGAGACTGTCGTTGTGATGACTTTTGCATTTGTTGCATTCTGCTCCAAATACGAAAAGGTTAGATCTTATAGGCCTCTTCTGATCGGCTTGATCCCGGGTATCATCCTTACCCTTGCGATGCCGATAGTTTTCCATCCGGAATTGTATTTCCCGCCAAGGATAACTGATCTTAATACCGTTATCTCGGACCGCGGTCTTGGGGCAATAGGCGATGCCGGGTTTATAGGAACTGCCAATGTTCCTGATGAACAGTTTGTTGAACTTAACAGCACTCTTGAGGAAAAACTCGAAGACGGGGAAGCTGTTGTTATAGTTGAGTATGCTTCCGAGGTGGAATTGCTGGCGGATTACAAGATATTTGCGTATCCCATCCCTGAAAACGAAGAAGAAATAGAGTATCTGACTCAGATACACCCTGAGATAAGATATGTGGTCATTGGTGAATATATCGATAATCCTGAATATTTCACCTCAAGGTATCACGGATGGGTGCTTGGTAATTTCTATATTATAGACATCAAAGACCATAAGTAATATTATTTTGAGAAAAGCGATGATCGGAAACGATATCAGTGTTATGGAGAATTGATTATATGGACAAGATAAAAGAGGCTTTGGCAAAAAACAAATGCGGATCTTTGGCTATTACGGTCACTCTGATAATGGCCTCTCTATATTGTGCCACTGCATCTTTTTCCGTTTTGGGACTTGTTTGTTTCGTGCTGATCAATCTGGCTGTATTCTTTATCGTAGAGAGAAATCTGTTTAAGGATTACAACCTTCTTTTCAACAAGAAAGCTGCATGTGTTCTGGCTTTGATCGGAATAGCTGCCTGTGTGCTGTCCCTTTTGGCGCCGGCGCTCATAGATAACGTTATCTCGCTTAGTATCCTTGTCTTGATCGTTGCTGTTACAGTTGGTATTTCGTATGCCGGAAAC
>CADCQX010000072.1 GCA_902803695.1 Oscillospiraceae bacterium | reverse complement strand
TTTCCTTTATATTCCCTTACCGATCCGTCATTAAGCTCGATCACACGGTTAGCGATCTTATCGATAAAGTGACGGTCGTGAGAGATAACAAATACTGCTCCGCCATATGAAGCAAGGAAGTTCTCGAGCCACTCAACTGCCTCGATATCAAGATGGTTTGTAGGCTCGTCAAGCATAAGGATGTCAGGTCTGGCAACTATAAGCTGTGCAAGACATACACGCATCTTCTCACCACCTGATAAAGTCGTAAGATCACGATCTTCCGACAGATCAGCCAGATCAAGACCCGCAAGGGCATCTTTCATCCTGAAGTCAAAATCATAACCGCCCATTGCTTCAAACTCAGCAAGGACTTTTGAATATTCATCGCTCTTAACCTTATATTCCGGCGATTCCGGATCAACTGTGGAAAGTTCCATCTCAAGAGCGGTCTTCTCCTGTTCCTTCTCCGAAAGACGGACAGGCTTAAGTGTCTTACCGTTAAAATCCTGCTCTTCCATATTCTGAGACAGGAATCCCACGATCGTATTACCGTGCCTTATGATCTTACCTTCCTTAGGAGTCAGAGTTCCTCTGATGATCCTGAAAAGTGTTGATTTACCGGCACCGTTATTTCCGATAAACGCAATCTTGTCCCCCTCATTTATCCTGAAGGAGACCTTATCCAGCAGATCCCTGCCGTGAAAATCTATACTTACGTTGTCAATGGTTAAAAGTGGCATAGATAGGATTGTATCACATTTACGGCAAAAGACACCCGTTGTTATTTACAAAACAACATAAAAAGGCCTGAATACAAAGTACTCAGGCCATTAAATTGTTTAGTTGTCAGGAGATCAGCCGATCTTCTCGATCAAATAGTAGATGCAACCGTCAGCTGCCATCTCTGCTGTAACGCCGTCCTGCTCATAATTGAGGATAGAACCTGTTTCTGTATCCTTAACTGTATATGCGGACTCGTCATAGTATGAGAACATAGAGTCTACATTTTCATCGAACATCTTCTTTGCAGAAGCCTCATCCTCGAAGAGGTAGCAGATATAGATCTTCATGCTTGAATCTTCGCTTACATCAGAAGACGAGTTTCCGTCTTCGTCAACAGAAGCAGAGACGCTCATGCTACCGCCTGAAGCTAAGAAGCCTTCTACATAGTTTTCCATATCATCAGCCATATCGGCATCGATCTTCATGATCTCAAGACCATCATCAACTGCCATCTGAGCGATCGCCTTTACGCCCTCGTCGTTAAAATCATCGACGCTTGCAGGCTCCGGCATCTGGAATTCTTCATTACCACCGTTAAGATCATCATCAGTTTCTTCTGTGGCTTCGGTAGTAGTTTCTTCTGTAGTCTCCTCAGTTGTCTCTTCTGTTGTTGTCTCTTCAACCTTCTCCTTAGTCTCTTCTGTCTCCTTAGCCTTATCACCTGAGGATGAGCATCCGGCTACAGAAAGAGCAAGTGCTGCAGATACTGTGAGTGCGACAAGTACTGTCTTAAACTTAATATTCTTCATTTCATTTTCTCCTTTTTTTCGAAAAATATTTTCTATGATCCTCTTATCGATCTGCATATGATTATTCCAATAGAGTTCTAAAAATTCGCAAATTAATCGTAAAGAAATATTAAAGATTAAGGCAAAACAAAAAGAACTGCCGAAGCAGTTCTTTTCGAAAATGATCAAGACCGATCGATTATTTAGACTCATCAAGCTGATGCTTAGCAGTTGTCTTAACTTCTACTTCGCATACCGAGAAGATATCATCTACTAACTTCTTATCAGGCTTTGGAGTAATAAGGCTTACAATAGGTACGATCACGAATCCTGCAAGCATTGCAAAAGCACCGCAGTTGATAGGCGACTTTAACATATCAGGGAGATAATCCTTAGCGAGCATATTAACTACCATAAGAGCAGGTCCGAAGATGAAACATACCCAGCAAGCGATCTTTGTTGTCTTCTTCCAGTAGAGGCTGTAGAGGAACGGAGCAAGGAAAGCACCTGCAAGAGCACCCCAAGAGATACCCATGAGCTGAGCGATGAATGTTACGGAACTGTTGTACTGAATGATAGCAATAACAGCTGAGATAAGGATAAAGATAAATACGAATATCCTGAGGCATACAACCTTCTTTGTCTCAGACATCTTCTTAACGATCGTTCCATTGATGAAATCAAGTGTAAGTGTGGAACTTGATGTAAGAACGAGCGAAGAAAGAGTAGACATTGAAGCAGAAAGAACAAGGATAACTACTACGGCAATGAGAAGATCAGGAAGCTTCTCGAGCATCGTAGGAATGATCTGGTCGAAGCCCATTGCATCAACCTGCTCCTGTGTAAGGAAGATACGACCGAAACCGCCGAGGAAGTAACAACCGCCTGCAACGATAATAGCAAAAGCTGTTGAAATGATAGTACCCTTACGGATAGCGTCCTCAGACTTGATAGCATAGAACTTCTGAACCATCTGAGGAAGACCCCATGTACCAAGTGATGTAAGGATAACAACACCGAGAAGGTCAACCGGCAAAGGTCCGAAGAATGAAGCGTAAGAACCAGGGAAGCTTCCCTCTACTTCAGCAAGCTTCGTAACAGAACCCATAAGGCCGCCGTTGATGTTAAGTACTGCGAGAACTACTGCAACGATACCGATGAGCATGATGATACCCTGAATAAAGTCATTAACTGCAGTAGCGAAATATCCACCAGCGATAACATAAATGGCAGTAAGAACAGCCATGGCAATGATACAAACTGTGTAATCGATTCCGAAAGCCATCTCGAAAAGTCTGGAAAGACCATTATAAAGAGAAGCTGTATAAGGGATCAGGAATATGAAAATGATAGCGGAAGCACCGATCCTCAAAGACTTACCTTTGAATCTCTTATCAAAGAACTCAGGCATCGTGGAGCTATCGAGTTTATGTGTAATGAGTCTTGTTCTTCTTCCGAGGATGACCCATGCAAGAAGAGAACCGATAACTGCGTTACCGATACCGATCCAAGTGGATGCAATACCGAATTTCCAGCCGAACTGTCCGGCATAACCGATAAAGATAACAGCAGAGAAATAAGATGTACCGTAAGCAAAAGCTGTGAGCCAAGGACCTACGTTACGACCACCAAGTACGAAACCGTTAACGTTTGTTGCTTTTCTTCTGCAAACGATTCCGACCGCTACGACACTCGCAAAAAAGATTACGAGCATGATGATCTTGATTAGCATAAAAAAACCTCCTTAAACTTCGTCAGGAGGCAAATATAAAAATCGTCCTCCCGGACCACAATTAATCAGTCCAGAGGACGGAAAATATCCGTGCTACCACCTCTGTTCTCCAAAAAGCTCACGCTTAAAGGACTCATGAAGTATATGAACATACTTCGGCACTATAACGTGTGCAACTCCGGGATAGCCTACTATGAAGTACTACAAGCTCCGCCAAAGGTAAACGGAAAAACTACAAAATGCTACAAACACTTCAATTCAGTATCCGACTTCCGAGAGGTATTCGTATCAAGAATGACCTTGGGGCTCTCACCAACCGCCCTGTCTCTGTGAGGTCAGATCAAGAACTACTTGTTCTCGGTCAACGTCTTTACTTGGTGAATTATATAAGTTTTTTATATATTATTCAACCAGTAAATATATAATCAGGAGCAATCTTTCGGCCTATTTTTCCGTCAATCAGAAATAGGACCACAGTTATGCACCAATATCCCCCAATAAAAGTAAACATCCGAAATTATCTCAGATTGACAATTAATAACCGAAGATATAGATTTGTCTTATGGAAAGAATAAGGGTTATATCAATTACAGTTTTAGTCCTGTTTTTATTTACAGGATGCAATTTGAACTTCAATTTCAACATCAATAAATCAAAGGGTCTTAAAGACGCTACAGTTGAAGTTGTTGAATTTGAGTCTGACGAGGATCACCGCGTCAACACGTTTACTCTCAAGCTTACTACAGCTGACAATGAGTATACGATCAAGGGCTACCAGGAAACCGTCGACGAGAAAAGAGTATTTCTCGAAAGATATTACTATGAGGGTTACCTGCTCTACGTTACCAATGTTACTGAAGACGAAGCCGAGTACTATTTTGGAAAATTCGAAGATTCTGTTCCTCTTGAACTGAGCGGAGGCAGTTCAGATTATATTACTACAGACAAAAACGAATTTTTCGAAACAGAATACTGCTGCGTTTTCGTGCCTGAGAACACAGAACTAAGAGGAGATACCGCAGAGGTCATAGATAACATTTGCGAAGCTCTCGAGAACGAATCAGGATTAAAGTTTGATTCCAATTCTCCTTACGCAGATCTTACCTATTACATGAAGGAGAAATCATTCCCTGAAAAGTTCTGGGATGTAAATCCTGATAAATCTAAAGTCGATATCATCGTTTCCACAAATCACTTTGACCATAATGAAGTTAACTATGGCGAAGTAATGATCAGTGCTGAAGATCTTGACTTTGACAAGAACAACGGAAACCTCGTTCATGATCTGGCACATGTTCTTCAAAAGAGCAACGGTCCTCAGTTAGATGAGATCATGGCTGAGGGATTCGCTACATATATGACCGAAAGAGTCATTCACGATATCGATGGTCTCAAGACTAACTTCAACGCATACGAAGTCTACTCAGGTGATCCTGAGATCGACAGATTTACGATACAGGACAGATTTGAATGTTCAGAAGGTTATCATGAATCCAACTTTGAATTCGGCTTCAGATTCGTAACTTATCTGTATGAGACGTACGGAAAAGAATTCTTCATAGACTATTTGAAGGATGTTTCTGTTGATGATCCTGACGTCTACGATCTGGTACCACCGATTCAGAGCCTAGAGGCGATCAAGAATCATACATCAGGCAGTGTACTGAAGGAATTTGTCGGTTGGCTTGATAAAAACGAAGAAAGATTCAGCGGTTGAGCAAAATATAACAAGTAAAAAGCAGGCCGGTCACTATATGATGACCGGCCTGTTTAGTATTGCTAAATCAATTTAGTATCAGTGCTCATGAATTCTTAACGAGATTACAGATGATCTCAGCACATTTATCAACGCCGAAGAAACTGCTGTCAAGACAAAGATCGTAATTAGCACCGTCGCCCCATTCCTGGTTTGTGTAGTACTTATAGTTTGTCTTACGCTTCTTATCCTTCTCGATAAGTCTCTTTTCAGGCTTCTTCTCGCTCTCGCCATAAAGCTTAACGATACGTTCCTTACGGAATTCCATGTCTGCGTGAATGAATACGTTGAATACTCCGTCAAAATCCTTAAGGATGTAGTCTGCGCATCTTCCGACGATAACACAAGGCTTATCTTCTTCTGCTATCTTAAGGATAACCTGACGCTGAATGCTCCAGAGGTAATCCGCAGCCGACATTCCGTTCATGATACCCGGAACACCCTGCGGTTCAAATCCATATGAGAGGATAGTCTTACCGGGAGCATGCTCGCCTCTCTCCTCTATGTACTCTTTACTGAAACCTGTTTCAACTGATACGTGATCGATGATCTCTTTATCATAATAATTGAAACCGAGTTCATCAGCTACTTTCTTTGCAATTGTTCTGCCGCCGCTTCCGAATTGTCTGCTGATAGTAATGATCTGGATTGACATAGAATCACCTCCTGTCTTCTTACTTCAATTATACTATTAATTTTTCTTTTAAGACACACCAAAAAGGTTTAAAATAGTGTTTATATAAGGAGCTGATGATATGAGCAATATTTTAGATTACGTTAAATGGAGAGGCGACATTCCTTTTTCGAAAAGTCCTATGAACGAAGTAGACGGAATGATATTCGCGAATCTCTGCTATCTGTATTTTGATGCTGTTCTTGACAGCGTCGATAGCGAGAGCATTACCATAAAGGAATATACTTCCCTTGTTCGAAAAAACAATCTTGAGATTCTCAGAATGCTCCTGGTAAACACAAAAGATTACGATGATCTTCTCTATTCCTGTGCCAAGGCAGCCCGATTCAAGGATATCAAGCTCTCGGATTATGTCAGCATGTTTGATCCGGTACTTGAGATGCAGTTCGCAGCGATCACTTTCGAACTGGATGATAAGAGCCTTGTAGTCGCCTTCAGAGGAACTGATGACACTATCGCAGGCTGGAAAGAAGACTTTAACATGGGATTTCTTGATGTTATCCCTTCGCAGGCTCAGGCGCTCAATTATCTTAACCGCATTTATTCCAAGCATCCTGACAGGAAGCTATATCTTCTGGGCCATTCAAAGGGCGGAAATCTCGCCATCTACTCGGCAGTTAAGTCACCTCTTAAGGTAAATTCCAAGATCGCACATATCTACAATTATGACGGTCCGGGATTCAGAGGCGATTTCCTGAAAGACAAGACATACATAAGACTCACCAAGAAGATCACTTCTATCGTTCCGGAATCTTCCATCATAGGAATGCTCCTCGAGAGAAAAGAGTCAGAGACCATCGCCAAGAGTAATGTTATGGGCGGGTTCTATCAACATGACGGTTTTTCATGGGAAGTTTTGGGAACCAAGTTCGTTACCAGGAAAGAGCGTAACCTCGACAGTCAGATCATAGATAAGACCCTTAAGAGTTATCTCTATACTTCCACTTCCGAACAGCGTATGCAGGTTGCTGATGCCCTGTCGAAGATCTTTAAGGGATATGAAAGCTATACTCTGACTGACCTTACTGCTGATAAGATCAAGGTCATAAACAGGCTTTCTAAGAGTTATGAAGGACTTGATAAGCAGACAAAAGACTTCCTTACTGCTTCCTTAAGGCTTATCTTCAGCGAAGGCATAAAGGCAGTCAGAGGTAACACCAGCGGTCTGAAACTGCCGGTTGGCCTGCTGTCAAAGAAATGAGTCCATATTTATTATTATGAAGAAAAATGTACGTTTTTTAATTTACTGCATTTTTGCAATTTCAAAATGTAAATTATTCATTTATAATCCATTGGTCAGAATATTTTTATTAAGAAAGTGAGATAACGAAAATGGCTATAAGAATTGGTATATTGGGCTACGGAAACCTCGCACGAGGAATCGAAGCCGGAATCACTCACAACAGCGACATGGAACTCGTTGCAGTTTTTACAAGAAGGGACCCATCTTCCTTGCAAATCAAGACAGACGGCGTTCCTGTTGTAAGCGTTAATGACATCCAGTCATACAAGGATAAGATCGACGTATTGATGCTCTGCGGCGGAAGCGCTACAGATCTTCCTAAGCAGACAGTTGAATATGCTAAGGACTTTAACGTAATCGACAGTTTCGATACACACGCTAAGATCCCTGAGCACTTTGCAGCAGTTAACGAGCAGGCTCTCGCTAATCAGAAAGTTGCTATCATCTCCTGCGGTTGGGATCCTGGTATGTTCTCCATCAACAGACTTTACTCCAACTGCATCCTTCCAGACGGAAAGGATTACACATTCTGGGGTAAGGGCGTTAGCCAGGGTCACTCCGATGCTATCCGTCGTGTTCCGGGCGTTAAGAACGGTAAGCAGTACACGATCCCTGTAGACGCAGCTCTCGAGGCTGTAAGAAGCGGATCCAATCCTGAGCTTACAACACGTCAGAAGCACACACGTGAGTGCTTTGTAGTTGCTGAGGAAGGCGCTGACAAGGATCTCATCACAAAGACAATCAAGGAGATGCCAAACTACTTCTCCGATTACGATACAACTGTCCACTTCATCTCTGAGGAAGAGTTCGCCAGAGATCACAGCGGTATGGCTCACGGCGGTTTCGTATTCCGTACAGGTACAACAGGTTGGAACAACGAGAACAAGCACGTTATCGAGTACAGCCTGAAGCTTGATTCCAACCCTGAGTTCACAGCTTCCGTACTTCTTGCTTATGCTCGTGCAGCTTCCAGACTTGCAGCTAAGGGTGACTTCGGTTGTAAGACTGTTTTCGATATCGCACCTGCACTTCTCTCACCTCTTTCAGGCGAAGAGATCAGAGCACACCTTCTCTAATCGATCATTCAGATACTATCAGCGGGATTTCCTGATTTCAGGAGGTCCCGCTTTTTTTCGAGCAAGACACATGTTTTGCCATAAAGATGAAAGATTGTTGTGATAACATATCTAGCAGAACACAAGAGGAGATATATTATGAAAAAGCAGTTATCACTCATCATGGCAGTTGTTATGGCAGGAAGCATCTGTGCCTGTAACAAGGAAACCGAAGAAAAGAAAGATACTCCAAATAGCGAGACTTCCGGCGAAACCTCTGAGGTTACTACCGTTGAAGGCTCTGAAACTGAGGCATCAGTTTCGCAGGTTATACCTGACAACACACCTTCCGAGACAGACCCTCAGATCGATCTCATCGCTTCTAAGAAAGATATCTGGCTTACGCCTAGTGATGATCATGCTACATATTATTACTGCGTAACTGACCTTGATCATAACGGCAGGCTTGAGGTTATCTGCGCTTCTATGCAGGGCGCGGGTTATTTTACATCGGCAAACTTTTTCGAAGTAAATGATGCAGGTGATGATCTTATAGAGTGTTCTTTGCCTGGAGATGATTTTGAGGGATTCCTCTTCCCTGACATCATTACCGACAAACCTGTTGATGTCTATACGGACGGAAATCTCTACACATACATTTTCGATGACACCGTAGTGATAAATTCGGATGAGTCATCGCTTTATACCAATACTTTTTGCCTTAACAATACTTATATCAACGTATATGTGATCGCCGAAAAGACCACCAGATCAGACGGTTCTGTGTTCTATTCTGATTTCTCGAGGGATATCGACGAGAGCGAGTATCAGTCTATACTGGATAATCCTATTTCCGGTCAGACAAAGTCCACGTGCTATCTCGGATGGGTTCCGACAACTAACACGGAAGACCTGAATTCGCTTCTTAAGGGAAGCTACAATGCTTTCTCAGGTTAATCTTCCTGCTCGAAAATGTACTTGAAATAGTCGTACTGGATGATGTATCCGGAATACTTCCACTTGTCCTTAACGAGCTGATTGACATTATCCACGTAATCATCAGGAACCGAGACACCCGGTTTCGGAGTGAATTCCTTTGTCTTGCAGTCATACTCTCCGAGCATTGTCTTCCAGCTGTTTCCGGCGTTGACCGGAAGTATTACAAGAGGCATCGAACTGTTGACCGAGTTTACATCATAAACAGGAGCAAAGATATCTCTACCCGGGAACAACCTGGAATCATATTCGATGCCGAAAAGATTCATGATCGTAGGGATTATATCTATCGACGAACATGGAGTATCAACGACTATCGGTTCTTCAATGGAACCGCACCATAGTACAAGTGTATTCTTATATCTGATGATATCCTGCTCTGATGATTCCATGCCGGAAAGCTCGTCATAATAGTCAGTTCCGCCGTTAGCCATTCCGTACGGATAGTGATCGGCACACATAACTATGACTGTATCATCTGCAATACCTGCTTTCTCCAGTTTATCCAACAGGTACTCCAGGCCTTTATCAAGTTCTTTGTTACAAGCCATATAAGCCTGGATCGTCTGTGATGAATCAGGGAAAGCCTCTATAGCGGATTCCTTGTTACGCTTACTCATGGCATTTGCGGCCCAACTGTAGTTACAGTGACCGCTTACCGTCATATAATACGCATGGAACTTGGTGCCGTTATTTACGTAATCATCGATATAGGAATCGGCAGTTGCTTCAAACATCTCATAATCTGATGCTGGCCAAGCCAGAGATTCAACTTCAAGTCCGTGATTGATCGCGGAAAAATCATATCCCAGATTCGGATGAGTCTTATCTCTGTCATAGAAAGTATATGCACCGTTATGCCATGCAGGAGTCGAATATCCCATATCTCCGAAAACATATCCCAATCCGTAAGCCATAAAATCATTTCTGCTGGCATAGAATGAATTGCTTCCACCTACCCACTGAGGGATCTGACCTGTCATAACAGCGTACTCTCCGCCTGTTGTCGACAGATGCCAGTTAGGCTGATAGAAATCAGTAAATACAAAACCTTCATTGGCGAGTTTATATAGTGTAGGCGTATAGTCTTTGTCTATCGCATAAGGGCAAAAAGCTTCAGCTGTTATAAGGATAAGATTCTTTCCTTCAAACATACCTGTATACTCGTTTTGCTGAGTAGGCATATTGTTACCGAAATACAGGTGCATTCCCTTGATCGTGTTATTATCCGTCTCATTATATAAAGTCTCGAAATCTATATCGGTTATGTTAAACGGATAAGGCGTAGGAGTCGGGGTTGGTTCCTCAGAAGTTTCCGTAGGATCGGTCTCTCCGCTAGAAGGTATGGATGCAACAGTTGTTGCCTCGGTCATCATAGAAGGTTCAAAAGTCGTAAACAATGGCTCATTCGGATCTATTTCAGGAAGAGGCATCTCAGGCTTTCCGAAAACACCATACCCTGCTTCCAGGAACAACGAATCAATAAGTCCGTACCTTTGTATAGCCATGTTTGGCTCGAAATCATAAGTCGCATAATTGTTATCAGGTCCTTTTAGTGACAACACAGAACCAATTAGCAAAAGGACTAATACGGATACCAAAGAGATTATCCAGAAACGCTTTCCAACGTTTTCGAGAGGAATGATGATACGGATAAAGACAAAGAACAGGACAACAGGTATGAAAAGGACCAGTATCTGTGGGATCCTTGCCCCCGCAACCTGAAGGATAGTTCCCTTAAAGCCGTCTACCACCTGGCCGGTCATTCCCGCCATATAACCGAATCCGAAATATGTGCCGTAGAAGTCCATACAACAGAACTCGATGCCATAGAGGATGAAGGATGCGATGACAATAATACCGCCGACTATCCTCGCGACTACCTTTTGAGGAATAAGATCGACGATCACGCCGATTATGAGGCCTATAGGAACCGCAAAGAGCAGTATCCTTAATAGCGACAGATCAAAGAACGGGATGTCCTTTGCCATAAACCTCATCATCAGTTCCATATATATCGAAAACAACGGAAAGAAAAGGACAGGCACAAGACCCTTTATCGGGCCGTGCCTGTCCGTATTATCTGTTATTAACTTCTTTATAAGATCCATAACCCCTTAGATCAACGAATCGAGTAGTAAGCCTCCCCTGCTTCAAGATCGATACCCTTTGCTTCTGCAAGCTCACTAACCGTTACTAATTGATAACCCCGTGCAATAAGTTCAGGAATGACTGTATCCATGGCATTTCCTGTTGACGAATAAAGATCGTGCATTAATATAATGTCACCATCTTTGACATTATTCAAGATTGCGCTGGTTGTCTTAGCTGTATCACGGTTCTTCCAATCCTGTGTATCAAGGCTCCAAATGATCATCGGCATTCCGACATTAGCCTTTGTTACATCACTGAAAGAGCCTCCGCAAGGACGCATAATGGTAGGCTCCTCTCCAATGATACTCTTAACTGCATCGTTACAGCCTGTGATCTCCCACTTAACAGTAGCGCCGCTTACTGTAGCCAGATTATTCTCGTGATCGAATGTATGGTTTGCGATCTCACAACCGAGGTCATAAGCACGCTGAACGCAGCTTGCGTATGTAGGAACACGGTTACCAACTACAAAGAAAGTAACCTTACAATCATACTGTTCGCAAAGATCCAGGATATGATTAGTTACCGGAGCATATGGTCCGTCATCAAATGTAAGAGCGACCATCGGCTTATTAGGATCGATCGTGCTGACTTTTTCCGGTTCAGGTTCAGGTCTTAAAGAGAGATCATGATCGGAAAGGATGCCTGCAAACTCAGGGCTGTTCTTAAACTCGTCAAAGAGCTTATCTTTGGATTCACCATTCTTCATGGAATCGAGCCAGAAATTCTTTCCGCCCTCGTCGGCTGCTCTTCCCATGAATGACAGATAAAGCGCATCGATAAAGGAAGAATTATCAGTAACGGTCTTTTGTCCTTCTTCGGAATAGAAGAACTGCTGGATCAGTTCCTCAGGATATACTTCGTTATTAGCAAGAGCTGCCGTCCAATAATTAAGTCCTTCTGCCTCTGGATTTCTCTTAAGGATATTTCTATAGCAATCGCTTACGAACTTAGTGTGAGGGACGTTCAGATCCCTTGACTCAACGTAATCAACAGAACCGGATGTAATTCCGTACTTCTGACAAAGTCCGTTAAACTCAGCTGAACTTGCAAATCCATTAACGATATGTCTTGTTGAAAAACCTGTATCAAGAACTTCAAGCCAATAAGCCTTACCTTCCGGTTCAGCTTCTCTCGACAACATAACGTTATAAAAGATCTCAACTATCTTCTCATTGGAGTATTCCTTGGATTTAAACTCTGGACTCTCCGAAAACAATGTTATCATCTGGGCTGCATTAATATTGTGATTATTAAGTTCGCTAGTCCAGTAATTAAGTCCGTCTTCTTCGGCTTCTCTGTCAAGCATCAAAGTATAACCACGCTTAACGAAATCCTCTGTTGACTGACCTTCAGTCTCGTCTGCCAAAGCCGTTCCGGCATTAAACGATACTACGCTGATAAAAAGCAACATTGACATAAATGCCGATAAGACTCTGAACCAAATCCGTTTCATTCTATTCCCTCTTTCAATATAAAGATCTTGATATTTAAACAATTGATATTATATCACCTAAAACCATCGAAAAGATAAAATTAAGGTATAAAATTTTATAATACGGAGGTGAATCCCAATGTATGATTTTGATTCGGCTATGCTCGGCTTCGGACTGATGAGACTTCCTGAAAATGATGGCGTTATAGATTTTGACAAAGTCTGTTCTATGGTCGATAAATATCTTGCTTCAGGAAACACATATTTTGATACGGCATATGTATATCACGGAGGCAATTCCGAGAAAATCGTTAAAGATGCTATCGTAGCACGTTACCCTCGTGATTCATTCACACTTGCTACCAAACTTCCTGCCTGGTCCATCAAATCAGAGGAAGACAGGGATCGTATCTTCCAGGAACAGCTTGACCGAATGGGCGTAGACTACGTAGATTATTACCTCTTACACAGTGTCGAAGACGGAAACAATTACGATGTATACGAGAAATATGACTGTTTTAACTGGGCTATGGAGAAAAAAGCTCAGGGAAAGATCAGGAAGTTCGGTTTCTCTTTCCACGGAACTCCTGCACTTCTCGAGAAAGTCCTTGATAAACACCCTGAAGTTGAATTCGTTCAGATCCAGCTCAACTATGCTGACTGGGACAGCAATCTGATCAATTCGGGTAAGCTATATAAGATACTTACTGACAGAAGCATACCGATCACTGTTACGGAGCCTGTAAAGGGCGGAACTCTTGCAAAAGTCGTTCCGGATGCTGAGAAAGTCTTCAAAGAAGCTCGTCCTGATATGTCTATAGCTTCCTGGGCTCTCCGTTTTGTCGGAAGCCTTCCGGGCGTAAAGTTCATCTTAAGCGGAATGAGCAATGATGAGCAGATGGAAGATAATCTAAAGACATTTGCAAACTTCGAACCATTAACTAACAGCGACAAGGAGACTTTGGAGAAAGCCAAGAGCATCATGTTCGCTTTTGATCTGGTTCCTTGTACAGGTTGCCGCTACTGTGTTGACGGTTGTCCTTCAAATATCAGCATACCTGATGTCTTCACAGCTCTTAATGATAAGAGAAAGTTCCCTAATGATATCAGACCTAACTTCTACTACAACGGTCTTACAGCTAAATACGGCAAAGCATCCGATTGTCTTGAATGTGGTCAATGCGAAGGCGTATGTCCTCAGCATCTGAATATCATCGAACTTCTTAAGGAAGCATCCGAGAAATTTGATAAGCCTTTATAACTTCAACACTTTATAATAATCTGGTTTCACTAAGACCTCTTGAAACGTACCGGTTCAAGAGGTCTTAGTAATTTCAGAAAACAGTTATCCATATCCTTTTAGCCGCATCCCGATAATAATTTATCGTTATTCGATAATTTATTGTTGAATTTCAAAATCTCTAGTGTTATGATACAACTGTCGAACGGAGGAAAAGGGATATGAAGAGCAAAGAGACAAAAAGGAGTATTATCCTGACAGCTGTATTCTCATTACTGACTTTGATAGCTGCAGTATTCTGTTTTTTGGTCACCAATTTCGGATCAATAATCGTATCGTTAACATCTGTTATCTTCTTGATCATATTACTACGGCTTCTTCTTAAGAAGAGAAACAGACCTTGTTTCGTATGTTCAATAGTATTCACTGCTGTCCTTCTTTTAAGTTCCCTCTTCTGGTTATTCTTCCTTATGTTGCCGGTTAATTCCAAGAGTAAGTTTAAGTATCCATATGAGATGACTTATATTTGCGACAGCAGACCGGGAAGATCAACCCGACCGGA
>CADCQX010000071.1 GCA_902803695.1 Oscillospiraceae bacterium | reverse complement strand
TATTTATCATCACCTTGAGACAGGATAAAATATCTTTCCTGCTCAGTGAGCGGCAATTCTGTTGGAACCGGTGTATCTGTTGGTTGAACTGTCGGTGTGACCGTTACCGTAGGCTCAGCTGTTGGAGTGCTAGTCGTTGGAATCGGAGTATTGGTTTCAACTGGTGTAATTATTGGAGTCGGTGTTCTAGTTGCCGTTGGAGTTGGAGTATTCGTAGCTGTTGGCGTAGGCGTATCAGTCGCAGCAGGAGTTGGTGTTGACGTTGACATTAATGATGCGACTATTACACCTGTGTCTAGCACAACTTCTCCTGTTGGGATAACAACATATGCTTCAAAGATATATTCGCCCTCTGAATCAATACTAAAACTGAACAATATAAGATCCTCTTCGTTTTCAGGAAGATCTACTGTTACATCTTCTCCATTAAGTCTATAGAGAATTTCAAATACATTATCTGTAGGAATATCGATCTTAAATGATGCTGTTTCCCCTACATATACTTTATCCTGAACAGCTGTAACTGTTACTTCCGGAAGATCCTGTACAAATTGAAGATCCGTATCAGCTGCCTGTACATTCAAAATAGATCCGCTGTAGCTGAATCTGTCACATACGATCCTACCGTTAAGTGTTGTGTCATATGCGTTTATTGATACTTTTCCATTTGGTGCATAGAGTAATCCGTTCAATTCGATCTTTGAACCGTTGATAGTAATATTACCCTCTTCGGAATAAAGGAAAACCCTGCCTGTTGCTTCCTCATCGGCATTCAAGGATTCAACATTATATGTAATGTCTCCTTTGCTTACGATGATAGCATCGCCGATAAAATTAGTTCCACTTATGGTAATACTGTCTTCGCTATAATAGAAACCATTTGCAACAATATCATGCTTCGAATCAAGATCCTCAGACTTGATCTCAGGAAGCATATCCTGTTTGTTCCAAATTGCTTCTGACCAATCAGGAATCTCAACTATCTGAGTTCCCTCTTCTTTTTCTGCTATTTCAGTCTTCCACCCATATGTCTTGATGCTTCCTGCTGCCTGAACAGTACCATCAACATACAGTTCGGAACCGTTATATACAAAATCCTTACCTGTATAGATATCTCCGACTATATTGGATTTCCATCCGGAAAAAGTATAGTCGCTTGATGTGCTTGCCGCAAAGATAGCATACGGAAATATGGTAGGATTTGCTTTTTCCTCAGCCGGTTCCGGTACAGGAGCTTCAGAAGCCTCCTCCGGCTCTGTGATATCTTCTTCGACTTCTTCTGCAGGTGCTTCCTCAGTATAAGGAGCATCTGTTTCAAATGAAATGTTCCTAACATCTATAGGTGATGTCGGAGCTTCTTCAATTCCTTCTGCTATAAGGCCAAACGAATATGTTTCACCTGAAGTAATAGAAGTATTTCCCTGAATGATAATGTTTTCATCTGTACCATAGTCAGTTATATCTTCTGCATTCCAGATGTTAGTTATAGTAGTCACATCTAAGTAATCAACTTCGATCGACCATGAAGTAATGGTGTAGTCAGAGGTATTAGTGAGTTTGAATTCTCCCTGAGTACTGTTATTCCATGTCGATACCTGATCGTATACGACTTCAAACGGATAAGCATCGTACTCCCCATGAGTATTCATGTCAGCTCTTATTTCTCTCCACGGAATCGCTCCGATTACAAATGTTGTGGCGAGAAAAATACTGGCTGTTCTGACAGTTCTCTTAAATCTACTCTCCATAACTTCCTTCCCCAATTTATAACATTATGAAATCAAACTACGTGACTTAATCTGTATTGTCAATAGATTGATTGTGTATTAAGTTATTCTCTTGGTGTTTTCAGAAAACCAGATAGTAAAAAGGCTGCCTCGTGGCAGCCTTTGATCTGTACAAATTATGTGCATCACTCTTCAACAGTCATGCTCTCGATAACCTGATCTGCGATCGGCTTGTCAGAATAATCCGTTCTCTGATCAGCGATGCCGTCAACAACGTCCATGCCCTCGATTACCTTACCGAAAGCGGCATACTGACCGTCAAGGTAAGAAGCATCCTCATGCATGATGAAGAACTGGCTTCCAGCTGAGTTAGGATCCATAGCACGTGCCATGGAGAGAACTCCACGTGTGTGCTTGAGGTCGTTCTTAAAGCCGTTAGCGGAGAACTCACCCTTGATGGTGTAGCCCGGGCCGCCCATTCCGTTTCCGTTAGGACATCCGCCCTGGATCATGAATCCCTTGATAACGCGATGGAAGATAAGTCCGTCGTAAAAGCCCTGCTTAACGAGTTTTACGAAGTTCTCAACTGAGATCGGTGCGATCTCCGGATAGAGCTCGGCCTTGATGATGCCGCCCTCTTTCATCTTTATAGTTACGATTGGATTTGCCATTAGTAGTTCTCCTTACTTGTGTTTTCTATAAGAATGCAAGATATCGTTCTTGATATCCCAGAGCTTCTGGGAAAGGTCAACATAATATCTGTGAGGGTTCTCGAATCTCTTTACGGAATCCCACAAAGTGTCGAGCTCCTTGGTGCAGTTGGCACGAAGCTCCGTTATCGAAGGGCACTTATAGACGAGTTCACCCTTGTTGAAGATACGAACGAGAAGCTTTCTTGCCGTATAGTTCTCGAGGGTCTTTGTCTTCCAGGTATCAACCGGATCGAAGATCTCGTACGGCTCGCCGTTCGGGATCTCTTCGTCAGCTACCATGATAAGGTCAGCCATTGCCTTGCCTGTTGCGTTGTCGTAGAAACGTACGATCTCCTTGCTGCACGGATTCGTTACCTTACCGATGTTCTCGGAGATCTTCATCTTAGGAATGATGTTTCCGTCCTTGTCCTCGATAGCGGAGATCTTGTAAACGCCGCCGAATACAGGCTCAGCCTTGGATGTGATGAGACGCTCGCCTACACCGAAGGAATCGATGCATGCGCCCTGGCTTATAAGGTCTCTTATAAGGTACTCGTCAAGAGCGTTGGATACGGTGATCTTGCAATCCGTAAGTCCTGCTTCGTCGAGCATCTTTCTTGCCTGCTGTGTCATATATGTAAGGTCGCCGCTGTCGATACGGATACCGAGAAGTCTCTGACCCATCGGCTCCAAAACTTCCTTGGCGCACCTTATGGCATTCGGGATACCGCTCTTCAATACGTCGTATGTATCAACGAGAAGGAGTGTCTTTGTAGGATATGAGAGTGCATAAGCCTTGAATGCCTCGAACTCGTTTTCGAAAAGCATTACCCAGCTGTGTGCCATTGTTCCCGACAGAGGAATATCGAAGTGCTGTCCGCAGATGGTACATGATGTTCCGGCAACGCCTGCGATATAAGAAGCACGTGCGCCCAAAACGGAAGCGTCAAAGCCCTGTGCTCTTCTGGCACCGAACTCCATAACAGGACGGCCTTCGGCTGCTCTTACGATACGTGCTGTCTTTGTAGCGATAAGACTCTGATGGTTGATCGTACAAAGAAGAGCAGTCTCGAGGATCTGTGCCTGCATGATAGGTCCTCTTACCTTAACGAGAGGTTCTCCCGGAAATACAACCGTTCCTTCAGGGATAGCCCATACGTCACATGTGAACTTGAAGTTACGGAGATACTCGATGAATCTGTCGTCGAACTTGTACTGCTCCTTGAGGAACTTAAGATCCTCTTCGTTGAACGTTAAGTTCTGAAGGTAATCTATGACCTGTTCGAGGCCTGCCATTACTGCGTATCCGCCGCCCTCAGGTACGTTTCTGAAGAAAGCGTCGAAGTAAACGATCTGATCTTCGTATCCGCCGTCCAGATAACCTTTTGCCATTGTAAGCTCATAGAAATCCGTGAGCATGCTCATGTTTGTGCGGTCATTCCATGTTAAAAAATCACTCATAAAAAAATTCCCCTTTCAGGAATAAAAAATCTCCGACTGATGGTAATCACAAGTATACCATTCAGCACGGAGATTTTCCATTTTAATCTAGCTTTTACTTATTGTTCGAAGCATTGTTTGCGTTCGGATCAGCAACGATCTCCTTAAGGGATGTAGCAAGACCTGCAAGGCCCTGGATCTCTGAAGGGATGATGATCTTTGTTGCTCTGCCGTCAGCAGCCTTAGCAAATGCATCGAGGCTCTTGATAGCGATAAGGCCCTCGTCTGCGCCGACGTCCTTGATCATCTGGAGACCTCTAGCTGTAGCTTCCTGAACCTTGAGGATAGCCTGAGCCTGACCGTCAGCCTCTCTGATAGCTGCTTCCTTCTTAGCTTCAGCACGGAGGATCGCTGCCTCCTTCTCACCTTCAGCCTCACGGATAGCGGACTCTTTCTTACCTTCTGCAACAAGGATTGCTTCTCTCTTCTCACGCTCAGCCTTCATCTGCTTCTCCATCGCATTCTGGATCTC
>CADCQX010000070.1 GCA_902803695.1 Oscillospiraceae bacterium | reverse complement strand
GATCCTACAAGACGGCCTTCGGTTATTTCCTTTTTCCAGAAGTTGAAACCGTCTGTATCCGGTTCACGGCCCAATGCCACTTTGTAACATCTGTTTACGAAATCATCTACGGTGTTGTCTGCACTAACCTTGGGAGCGTTGATAAACAAGACACCTGCTGTCATCACTAATGCCAAAGATATACTTACGATCTTTGAAGTGATCTTTCGAAGTTGCATTTTCTATACCTCCTCAATTTATAAAATATAAAATGATTTTAACATGAGTAAATCGCATTTGTCTTTATCTCAATTTGTCCGCTGTGCTATTATTTATGTAACTATTTTTTCAAAAAAGGAGAGTTTGTATGAGCAAGATCAATGATTTCCTGAGTGAAGCAGGCGTATTTTTCCTGGCAACAGTTGACGGCGATCAGCCGAAGATCAGACCTTTGGGTCTTCATATGGAAATGGACGGAAAGGTTCTTTTCGGAATAGGTGATTTCAAGAATGTCTATAAGCAGATGGTAAAAAATCCGAAAGTTGAGATCGTGGCAAGCAAGCCTGACGGACATTGGATGAGATACACGGGAAAGGCTGTTTTCGAAGAGGATAATAAGTATGCTGAGGCAGCTTTGGAAGGTGCTCCGCATCTTAAGGCCATCTATAATGAGCAGACAGGAAACAAGATGATGATGTTCCATCTCGAGGATGCTACATGTGTTGACATTACAGTGATGGGAGAAGGGGAAAGCCTTATCTGATGAGCAAATGTGACTACTGCGTCTTCTATAATTATGATGACTTCATGGGCGAGTATGTCTGTGATGCGAATATCGATGAAGACGATATAGAACGCATGATGTATAAGGGCACGAAAGATTGTCCGTTTTTTAGAGATGGTGACGAATACAAAACTGTTCGTCACCAGATCTAAAAACGCAAAAATATTATATTTTTAATTGCGTATTTTTACCTCCGTATTAAAAAAAGCATAATTGACAGTACAAATCCTAGAGTTTGTCGGTATATCGCGAAACGATTCTAAGGATATATTTTAAAGTAACCATTATTGCGAAGAGCAATAAATTATATGGAGGTTAGTATGAAAAAAGTGTTTAGAAGTGTTGTAGCGGCAGCACTCGCAACTGCGATGGTATTATCCGTGGCAGCTTGTAACAGCAAGGAGTCAACAGAGACTTCAGGCGGCGAGACCTCTGCAACGGAAAGTTCCGAACAGACAACGGAAACGACCAAAGACGAGGGTTGGACAATGCCGCCTATCGTCAGCACGATCAGTTCTGAGGGAAACATCATCAAGAACGGTTTCTTTGAGGATTCTGACGTAAGTATGTGGTCAATCGAATGCGGAAGTTCTGTTATCTCTGCAGGTAATGATGCATCAGAGGCATGTGATGCTTATTCCACCTACGGCGTGATCGACAGAGATCCTGCTTCTGCTTCACCTTACGACTGTTTTGCTCAGGATGTTACGGCAGACATCCAGAGTGGCGTAACTTACAACTATGAGTTCTACGCTAAACTGTCCGCAGATTATGACGGTGCTCCTGCTAATCAGCGCCAGATCGACTTTGCTCCTTACATGACAGTCGACGGACAGACAAGTTATCTCGGTTCTTATTCAGCTGAGATCTCCGGTACCTGCAGCCAACAGCTCGAGCCTGGTGTATGGACACGTTTCGCAGGTACATTCACACCACAATGGAGCGGTTCACTTGATAAGGCAGTTATCCGTATCATCGAGCAGGGTACAGATTACGGCAGCGGTGACTGCGTAAAGGGTGACTATTACATCGCAGGATTTATCCTTGCTCCTGATCAGGAGATCGAGGATCTCGGACCTGCAGAAGTTGAGACAGATATTCCTGATCTTCGTTCCGTTGTAGCTTCTGCTGACGGTATCGGCGAAGATGCTATCTGCGGTACATCCATCGTACAATCCGAGCTTTCCGATGAGCTTCTTATGCAGCTCGTTGAGAAGCACTTCAATGCTATCACGATCGGTAACGAACTTAAGCCTGATGCTATGTTCGGATACAACAATGCAGCTGTCGGTGCTCTCGAGGAAGTTGAATTCAACGGCGAGAAGATGACAGTTCCTGTACTCGATCATTCACGTGCAGATGCTATCCTTGATACGATCCTTGCTTGGAATGAAGCAAACCCTGATCATGCAATCAAGGTAAGAGGACACGTTCTCGTATGGCACTCTCAGACACCTGAGTGGTTCTTCCACGAAGATTACGATGCAAGCAAGGATTATGTATCCAAGGATGAGATGAACAAGCGTCTCGAGTGGTACATCAGTTCCATGCTCACTTATTACACAGGTTCAGACAGCAAGTACAAGGATCTCTTCTACGGATGGGATGTTGTAAACGAAGCTATCAGTGATAACACAAACACATATAGAACTGATGAAGAGCCTGGTGCAGATCAGCTTTCTGATCCTACGCACGGAAGCAAGTCTTCCTGGTGGAAGGTATATCAGAGCAACGAGTTCATCATCAATGCTTTCAAGTTTGCTAACAAGTATGCACCTGCTTCATTGGAGCTCTACTACAACGATTACAACGAGTGCAACACAAAGAAGTGCGCTGGTATCGTTCAGCTCATCGAAGATGTTAAGGCTGCAGAAGGCACACGTATCGACGGTTTCGGAATGCAGGGTCACTACACAGTTAATGCTCCTTCAGTAAGCCAGATCGAAGCATGTGCAAGAGAATACGCTAAGGTAGTTGATAAGGTAATGCTCACAGAGCTTGACGTTAAGACCAGTGCAGGTTTTGACGGAAGCAAGGAGATGCTCCCTGATGAGTACAACCGTCAGGCTGTATATCTCAACCAGATCTACGAAGTACTTAAGACACTTGATAAGGAAGACGGAATCGATATCTCCGGTATCACAGTTTGGGGTGTTATCGACCCTAACTCATGGCTCCAGTCTTCCAGCAACGTAGGCGGCGGCGCTAACGGACTTCTCGCTCAGTATCCGCTCCTCTTCGACGGAAGATATCAGGCTAAGCTCGCTTACTGGGCATTCGTTGATTCTTCCAAGCTTGACTTCGATATCAAGAAGGTAGAGCGTCCTTCTATGGATGTTAAGAAGGGCACAGTTACAGTTGACGGCGAGATCGATGATGCATGGGATAATGCAGCAGACGTACCTCTCGCTATCGTACTCGGTGCTAAGAATGAAGGTTCCGCTAAGGTACTCTGGGATGAGGAGAACCTCTATGTTCTCTTCACAGTCAAGGATTCCGTCCTCAATAAGGATAACGAGAATGCTTGGGAGCAGGATTCCATCGAGGTATTCATCGATGAGAACAACAGCAAGGCAGGCGGATATGAGCCGGACGATAAGCAGTATCGTGTAAGCTACGAGAACTTCTTGAGCTTCAACGGCGATCAGTGTGTTGAGGAGAACATGAAGTCTGCAGTCAAGATCACAGATGACGGCTATATCGTAGAAGCATCATTCAAGTGGACAGACATCACTCCTGCTGCAGGAGATGCTGTAGGTCTCGAACTTCAGGTCAACGATGCCGGTGCTGACGGCGCTCGTTCCGGTACTCTCAGCTGGGCTGACAACACAGGTACTGGTTATCAGAACCCTGAGGTATTCGGTACTATCAATCTTGTTGAATGATAAATAACTGAATAACATTGGACCGCTTCTCCGGAGGCGGTCCTTTTTTCTTTTCGAAAACATGTAGTACAATTAGAAAAAGTTTTTTTCTCGGAGGAATTGATGATGCAAAAAAGGATCCTTTGTTTTGGAGATTCTCTTACCTGGGGTTATGATCCCGTAAAACGCTGCAGGATGTCTGAAGATGAGCGTTGGACTGGAGTCCTGCAAAATGAACTCGGTGAAGGTTACAAGGTTATCGAGGAAGGTCATAACGGAAGGACCATTGCTGTTGATGATCCAGCTGAAGGAGAAAAGAACGGCCTTAAATATATCATCCCTTGTCTCGAGAGCCAAAGCCCGTTGGATGTTATGATCCTCATGCTCGGAAGTAATGACCTTAAGAAAAAGTTCGGATTCTGCGCAATGGACATTGCAGGTGAGATGCAGATATTCCTCGAGAAAGTTCAGACACATAACAGGTACCGCATGGGAGGGAAGATGAAGATCCTTCTTATCGCTCCGCCTATGCTCGGAGGCAAGGCATACGGTACGTGGCTTGATGAGTGTTTTGATTTTAAGAGGACACCATCGATCAGTAAGGATATTCCGGGGTGGTATAAAAAACTCGCGTCAATGTATGACTGCGAGTTTATGGATGCATCTTTGATTGTAGAACCGAGTGAAGCGGACGGAGTTCATCTTGATCCTTCCGAACAGATCAAACTCGGTAAAGCCATCTTCAGTAAATTAAAAGAATCGGGACTTGTTTAAGCCCAGATATCATGATCCTTG
>CADCQX010000069.1 GCA_902803695.1 Oscillospiraceae bacterium | reverse complement strand
TAAGATCTACTTTATGGGATATATCTTTATGTCGCTTCAGTTTTCCGGACAATCGACATTCATGGCACTTGCCAAAGTCAAATATGCGATCACGTTTTCGATACTCAGAAAGATCATTATCGTGGTACCATTAACGCTCATACTGCCTTTACTGATGAAGGACAGCATCGCCGGTGTATTCTGGGCTGAGCCGGTTTCCAATCTTATCGGCGGAAGCGCAAGTTTCATAACGATGTACTTTACGGTTTACAGGCGACTCAAAAACAAAGAGCGGTTGCCGGCTTAAATGTTCATAACAAAAAGCGGGAGGTCAAACGACTTCCCGCTTCTTAATATCTAATCAAACCGATCAGTTGTCACGACGGATCTTCTTCTCAACTTCATCAACAAGAAGAGCAGCTGCTTCATCAACACTCATTGTCTTTGAACCTTCTTCGAACTTGCAGCTTACTGATACAGTGTTGTTCTCGACCTCGTTATCACCGATTACAAACCAGTAGATAAGTTTATCGAGACGAGCTTCACGGATCTTCTTACCGATCTTCTCGCTTCTGTCATCAACTTCTGCACGAAGGCCCTTAGCACGGAGAGCATCACGAACTTCATAAGCCTTATCTACCTGCTTATCGGAGATAGGAAGGATCCTAACCTGCTCAGGTGCCATCCAGAGAGGGAGACATCCTGCAAATCTCTCGATGAGGTATGCAAGCGTACGCTCGAAGCAACCGAGGCTCGTTCTGTGGATGATGTAAGGATTCTTCTTTGTTCCGTCTACATCAACATATTCCATACCGAACTTGGCAGCAAGGAGCATATCGATCTGAATCGTAACAAGCGTATCTTCCTTACCGAAAACGTTCTTGTACTGGATATCGAGCTTAGGGCCATAGAATGCTGCCTCATCGATACCTATAGAGTATTCTACACCAAGGTCATCGAGGATCTTAGCCATAGTAGCCTGAGCAACTTCCCACTGCTCTTTTGTTCCTTCGTACTTGTTCTTAGGGTTCTCAGGATCCCACTGTGAGAATCTGAAAGTACAATCCTGAAGAAGTCCTACAGTATCAAGGAAGTACTTAGCAAGTTCGAGACAATTCTTGAACTCTTCCTCGAGCTGATCAGGACGGAGGATGTAGTGACCCTCAGAGATGGTAAACTGACGGACACGGATAAGGCCGTGCATCTCACCGCTGTCCTCATTTCTGAAGAGCGTTGAAGTCTCAGTTAATCTCATAGGAAGATCCCTGTAGCTTCTCTGTCTGTTAAGGAATACCTGATACTGGAACGGACAGGTCATAGGACGGAGAGCAAAGCACTCCTTTGATTCATCATCAGGAGCGCCCATGATGAACATACCGTCTCTGTAGTGATCCCAGTGTCCGGAGATCTTATAGAGATCACGCTTAGCGAAGAACGGAGTCTTTGTAAGTTCACAGCCGTGTGCCTGCTCAACATCTTCTACCCAACGCTGCAGGAGCTGGATAACTCTGGCACCCTTAGGAAGAAGGATCGGAAGACCCTGTCCGATATAGTCAACAGTCGTGAAGTACTCGAGTTCACGTCCGAGCTTGTTGTGGTCACGCTTCTTAGCCTCTTCGAGCTTAGTAATGTACTCGTTGAGCATCTCCTTATTCGGGAAAGCTGTACCGTATATTCTCTGAAGGCTCTCTCTGTTGGAATCTCCTCTCCAGTAAGAAGCTGAAGTTGAGATAAGCTTGAAAGCCTTGATCTCGCCTGTGCTCTCGATGTGCGGACCTGCGCAAAGATCAACGAAATCGCCCTGCTTGTAGAAAGAGATTACTGCGTCATCAGGAAGGTCATTAATGAGCTCAACCTTGAATGGCTCATTTCTTTCCTGCATGAACTTAACAGCTTCTTCACGTGGAAGTTCGAATCTCTCGAGCTTCAGGTTTTCCTTGATGATCTTCTTCATCTCGGCTTCTATGTTCTTGAGATCCTCTGCCGAGAAAGCACCCTCATGCTGGAAATCATAATAGAAACCGTCATCGATTGCAGGACCGATAGTAAGCTTCGTATCCGGCCAGAGTCTCTTTACTGCCTGAGCCATAACGTGAGCTGTTGTGTGTCTGTACATCTTTCTTTGTACTTCATCATTAAAATCTACCATTGGTCTTACCTCCTTGTTTTTGTTTCTGTTGGTAGTTTTCCGGCATGATGTTTTCAAACAAATAAAAACACCATGCCCCAAGCATTGGGATGCATGGTTGCACGGTTCCACCCAAATTGCACGTCGTATTCGACGTACCACTCATTATGCCTTAACGCGGCAGGACGGCGAAGGTTACTCTTACGATTTACCCCTGCAGTTCCAAGGTTGTATGCAAACGGGACTTTTCAACGGAGCTTCCAGCCGATGACTCCGATTCTCTGTCTGATGTTTTCCGCAGGCACATGTCCTTTTCATCACTGTTAGCGGTAGTTTACCCCAATTACCCTGTTCTGGCAATAGTCAATTCACACAAATCAGGTCCTTTACCTTATCGTACTTGGACTGTCCTATCCCCTTCACATTCATAAGGTCCTCCTTCTCCTCGAAAACATTATCCTGCCTGTATTCTATTATCGAATCGGCCATCACATCGCCAATCCCCGGAAGTGTCTTAAGCATCTCCTTGTCTGCGGTATTTATATTTACGAGGCCGGAATCCTCATTAACATTCTCACTCGATATGGTAACAAGCTCATCACCCTCCTTAGGGATCTTGACCGTGATATTGCTGTTAAGGATCATTACCAGATCGATATCCTCTCTGGCGGCCTCGGAAGTGAGTCCTCCGGCCATCTCCACAACATCATTAAGAATGCTCCCTCTTTTTATCTCATAGACTCCCGGAGCATTCACCTCCCCGCATATGTATACAAAGATCGTCCCCGTTTCCGATTCCGAAGCGGTCTCGACCTCGCTAACGCCCGTCTCGATAGTCACTTCGCTTTTTGAAAGAAAGGACATATCGCCCTTGAAAAACACCTTATAGATGATTCCGGCAGCTACCGTGATAATGAATATCACAATATAGATCTTATCTTTGTTTTTGCTCGAAAACATAAGTGCCACCTCTCCATTAGAAAGGTAGCACATATAGTTCTTCAATAAATCGACAAAAAATACAAAAAGCGACAATTCGGACTAAACCGGTCCGAAATCCCTATCAGATAGCGCTTTTGGTCTCCCAAAGCTTCTCAAGGTCATAGTTGGCGCGGTCTTCAGGATGGAAGATATGAACAACTACATCCTTATAGTCGATAAGGATCCATCGGTTGCTGTTTCTGCCCTCAACGTGATCAGCATAAAGATCGTTCTCGTTCTTGAGAACTACCTCAACCTCATCTGCCAAAGCCTTGATCTGTGTAGTGGAATTACCGCTGCAGATAACGAAATAATCTGCCATGATCGTCTTTTCGGAAACGTCTATCAACTGAATATCGATACCCTTTTTACTGTCCAATATCTCTACAATCTTTTCAGCCAACTCTTTACTTGTCATCAAACACTTCTCCTTAATCTGTTAATTAGATCGGTATACTTGATATTATATGTTATTCATCAAGTTTAGGCAAAAAATCACTGATGAATATTCTATCACATGATACTTCATTGATCTTTATCATAGTCTTATCGACCGGATAAGACTCAAGACTGACATATCCTACACCATCCTTTATAGTAATCGGAATATACTCAGCATTCTTCTGTCTTAAAGCCCACTCGTGAAGCTGCTCATCCGAAGCGTTATGATCGCAGGCACCTACTATGATGCGGTGGAGCAAAAATCCGGATTTTCCTTCCATAAGGTCAGCTTCATAATCCACATATACATCTGCTATGCCGTTGACGGTCTTATCTTCGGTAACAACGATCAGGTATACTTCTGACTCGCTTTCTTCATAGATATCAACTTTTATATTTCCGTCATAAACAGATTCCGGCTCTGCACCGTATTCCCAGTAATCCGAGTAGGAATTGCTGCCTATGTAATGCCAATTTGAATATACTTCACGATAAAAGAACCAGTTGGCGTTACGGGCCCAATCTCCGTACATGGTGTAATTAGCATTAAGGGTTGATACGACCTCAAAATCTCTCGATTCAAAAGTCTTCATATACTGCTCCCGCGCATCATCGGTAAGAACATGGATAATATAATCATATCCTGACGGTTGATATTGATCCGTGGCTACTTCCAGAGCTGACGCATATACGGAAAATACACGCCTTCCTGAAACTAACTCATAAGACTTATCGAGATCACTCGAACACTCTTCAAGATATCCTCCCATTTCAGGATAGTATTTTCTGTTTTGGCCTTCCTTACGGGGATACAATACGGTTATCAGCGAGGAAACTATTACAAGCACGGCCCAGACACAGCATACGATCTTTAATGCGTTTTTCCCTATCTCAACCTTCTTTTTCGAGAGGAAAACGGATGAGATATAGACAAGGAAAAATACCATAAAGACAACTATCGTGCACATAAGGAACAGTTCATAGCTCTCATCTTTCAGACTGAAGAGCCTGTATTCCTGACAGGTTCCGAAGCAAGCCAAGAGCGCGAAAAGAACTGTTCCGTATCTTCGTACGTTTTCCCAGTTGAGCTTTCTTATCAGCAAGACCAAAAAAGCGAGAAGGAAAACGATGCAGATTATTACAGGGATCGACAGATCTATCTCATAGTAATACAAAGTGTGCTTAAGCGGATCTTCATAATACCAGCCCTGATATTCAGCTGACATGAAGTTGGATCTGAACCAAGCCATCGGATGACCGCGGGTGATAAGTACCGAAAACAAAATTATCGTTACAGAACTTCCCAAAAGCATTATCAATCCGGAAACTATGGTACGGATGAAACTTTTATACTTAACTATAACGAAGAAGATCACAAGACAGAACAAAGCAATGAAACTAGCGATTCCGTAGTCATTTCCCCATACAAAAGCCAGACCGGAAAGCACAGAGAATAAAACAACATGAGCATACAGCTGTTTCTTTTCACTCCATTCCTTATGCTTTTCGAAAAATAAGGATACAAGGATATATATCAGTATGACGAGCGGAACTATCGAACCTCTGATAGGTCTGGCCGAGTTACCGCCTTTGAGCATGTTTTCGGAAATGAATGACGGGATCATCCTTATAACTATTGCTATGGTTGATGGGATTACCCAATTTCGCCTGAAATAGACAATTCCAAACGAATAGCAATAGATCACCAGACATAACGAAGATACAAAATTATAAGCCAATACTGAAGCGGCATAATTGTTGCCGCACAGGAATGTAACGATCGATGTGGTGATCAGATGACCGGAACCAAGATATGCAGGAAAATCAACGAAGGGGATCCAACCGTTCAGGAATCTTCTGATGAAATTGTAATTCTGAAAAGTACCGTTGGTAGCTACATAATCCAGGTTTGAATTCGCTTTGTAAGCTACGAGAAAATAGATAAAAAGAACAACAATAATGGACAGAGCATAAAGGACCGGATTATGAACCAGGTCATATCCGCTCAGTTGCTTCTTTAAACTACCCTTTTTCTCGTTATCCATTAATGTACTCCGCGAAGTTACTTCAGACGATCCGAAAGACGCAGTTCCTTGATAAAGCCCTTGGTATTCGGATGAAGTTCCATACCCTTACGCTTACTCTTCTCAACAAAAGCACTTACACAAAGGATAAGACCAAGTTCAAGATCACTGTCTGCAGCTTTTCTGACTTCAGTCAGATCATCATAAGTCCTGGCAGGCTCGATCTTATCAGAAAGATAAACAACTTTATCGGTAATCGTCATATCTTTTCTGGCTGTCGTATGAAATCTTATGGCATCGAGGATCTCATCGTCTTTTATACCAAACTGCTTTTTGGCCATAAGCGCACCCGCAGGTCCGTGCCACAGCTTCTTTATGTCATAGCTCTCGCCCGAATCCTTGATAGCCATCTTACGCTGCTGATCATCCGGAAGCTCCTTTGCACAATCATGGAGAATACCTGCTATCAAAGCCTTATCAGGATCTCCGCCATACATAACGGCATACTTGACCGCGAGGATCGCCGTATTGATCGTATGAAGGAGACGCTCTCTTTTTAGGATCGGATACAGTTCGATAGCATACTCAAGGAAGTCTTCCATTGCCTTGTCGGACACGTTTTCGAGCCAGTCGGCGGAATAAAGAGCATTCGTCTTGATGAATGTCCTTACTTCCTCAGGGAGTTGTTCCATATTCTTTTCTTTTCGAAAACACGAAGAAGACACATCAACTCCGTCAATATCAAATACGGAAATCTTCGTATCGTAAAGGTCCTCTACACGCTTGACCTGAACTTCGAAATCATCATCCTGCCCGGGCCTTCTGGCAACAAGGAGATTTACCAGACTTAAGATCTCGTCAGGCTCATACCATTTGTCAAAAGTCGGAAGGATGTCGGAACCGCAGATCCAGAAAAGCTCGACATTGTCAGAGTCAACGAGATCATTGATCCTGTTGCCTTTAAGAAGAGCTTTAATGGTATTAAGCGTATAACTGATGCCCGGGATATAGAACTCAACGTCACTTACGACAACTTTATCACCGAACTTACTGACTGCATCAACAGTCATATAGTATCTGTACGGAGCAGCATTCAATATCTTTCCGCGTTTGAAGGGATTTCTCGCAGACGGGATCACAACGACCTTGTCGACCGTTTTTAAGGCGCCCTCGATCATGCTTAAATGCCCGTTATGGAACGGATCAAATGAACCCCCGAAAAGACCTACTCTCATTTATTAAGGAACTCCAAAGCACGCTTACCGATATCGTGTCTAAAGTGTGCGCCCTCGAAATCGATCTTAGAAACGCCCTCATAAGCCTTATCAAGTGCACTCTGAAGATCATCTGCTCTTGCAGTAACACCGATCACACGGCCGCCGTTTGTAAGGAACGTACCGTTCTCATCAAGCTTGGTACCTGCATGATATACGAAGCATCCGTCGATCTGACCCTTATCGTCAAATCCGTTCATCGGGATACCTTTCTTATAGCTCTGCGGATATCCGCCTGAAGCCATGATAACACATGCACACGCACCGTCATGCCACTTGATATCGATATCCTTGAGTCTTCTCTCACAGATAGCCTCGAAGATGTCGTAGAGGTCAGCATCGAGCATAGGAAGAACGACCTGAGTCTCAGGATCACCGAATCTGCAGTTATACTCGATAACCTTAGGTCCGTTAGGTGTGATCATAAGGCCGAAGTAAAGGATACCCTCAAATCTTCTGCCCTCTTTGTTCATTGCATTCATCGTAGGAATAAAGATCTTCTCCATGCATTCCTTTGCAACTTCCTCTGTGTAGCAAGGGTTTGGAGAGATAGTTCCCATACCGCCTGTATTAAGGCCTTCGTCATTATCAAGAGCTCTCTTATGATCCATGGAAGAGATCATCGGGATCATTGTCTCACCGTCAGTAAATGAGAGAACGGAAACCTCAGGACCTGTTAAGAATTCTTCGATAACGACTCTGCTGCTGCTCTTACCGAACTTAAGATCGTCGATCATCTCTTTAACGGCTGTTATTGCCTCTTCCTCATTCTGGGCGATGATAACACCCTTACCGAGTGCAAGACCGTCAGCCTTGATAACTGTAGGATATGTATTCTGCTCTTTCAGATATTTGATAGCGCTCTCGCTGTCTGTGAATACTCCGTAGTAAGCAGTTGGGATATCATATTTCTTCATGAGCTCCTTGGAGAAGACCTTGGAACCTTCAATAATAGCGGCATTGGCCTTAGGTCCGAAAGTAAAGAAACCTTCCTTCTCCAATGCATCAGCCATTCCCAAAACAAGCGGATCGTCAGGTGCTACTACAACCATATCAGGCTGCAGTTTCTTGGCAAGTTCCACCATTCCTTCGATATCCGTTGCTCCTACCGGAAAACACTCGGCATACTTACTGATACCGCCGTTTCCAGGTGCACAATAGATCTTACCAACCTTTGGACTCTCGGATAATTTCATAATGATGGCATGTTCTCTTCCGCCACCGCCTACAACAAGAATGTTCTTCATGAATAGTCTCCTATAGATCAAGATTTAACCTATAAGATATTACTACAATTCTGATTAAGTTTCTACTTAACAAGTCCATCCAACTGCTCGGCTACATCACTTAACTGATAGTGGCTGTAAATATATCCGTCATAGATCAAGAAAGCTTCTTCGGCATCCTCATAATACTCAAATGTCCATGTATCACCGTCACACACATCATCCTCAGAGTAGTCTTTGAACGGATCTGCCAACTTAGAATACATACAGAACTCTCTAAGGGAGTAAAATGTATATTCATCGACATCAACAGTCTTGACCAACAAAGGATCGGAGATCGTATAGAGCTCATAGTATTCAGCGGTCATATCATAATTTACGATGATCTTATATCCGCAGAGATTATCTGTACTGATATCGATCGGTTCCTGAGAAAGGCTCGTTGCTTCAAGCATCTTTCCTTCCTGAGGAATAACAGGTGACAGATCGACCTTATCCTGATATTTGTCTAGAATATCCTTGATAGCATTCATCTCTTCATTGTTATAGGCATATCCGGAATATATAGTATGCTCTCCTTCTGAATCAACGAATACAAAATACCATGTATCACCGTCACAAACATCTTCTTTATAGTCCTTAAATGATTCATCTATGTACGCGTTATAAGCAAACTCGTAGATCTTCTCATAATCTTCATCGGATATCTCACACTCATCGGTTACGGTTCCGGAGAGATTATATGATCTGCTCATCTCAATTTTCCCGTCATAATAGACATTGAAACCGTCGCTTGACCAATAATCTTCCGTAGAACATACCAATCCTGCATTACCGTTACCGGCATGGAACATTAATCCTTCGTTCGTTTTAAGCTCATTGATGTTAATATTATTATTTTTATCATCGAATATGTCTTTGTTCTTGTCGTTATCGATAACCACATCCGCTTTCTTTTTCCGCGCTTTTTTCCTATCAGGCTTTTCCGCAGAGCATGAAACCATTCCTAACATTAAAGCCGTGGCCAGGACCAATCCGATTAGTTTTTTCATTGATATACCTCCAACGATCTTATCCTTTACCCTATATATCAACTTTTATCGGATCAGGTTACACTATCTTGAAAAAAGTGTTCTTATGAAGAGGTATGACAAACATGGACGTATTCCATAATTCGATGAAATCTTCTGTCCGGACTATTCGATTAAATCTGGGATCATCAGCGTTAATATAATCTTCTATGGTCTCTGCCAGATAAAGATTATCTTCGTCATACCCGACGATATTTACATAATGAAGTGTTTTCGAACCTTTAAAAGATCTTATGAGAACTATAACAGGATCTCCCTTTTCCACTATACTTTTGATCGTGTCCGTATTGCCCCTGTAGTAACCTGCCTTCAATCCTTCGTTTTTCAGGAACTTAAGAAGGTTTCTCGGAAGAACGGTCCCGTTTTTAAGCTTTGGCATTTTCTGATAAGCTTCCTCCCCGGTAATAGTTCTTCCGTAATGTCTCATCAGGTATGCACTCGAAAAACCGGCACACTGATTATATCCCTGTATCTCAAACGAATTCGGAGTTTGAATCATGTAACTTGACTTGTCCGGCTTTTCCGAACGATGGATCATATATAGACCTTCTCTGATACCCGTCACCAAAAGATAGATCAGGACAGTACCGATTATCTCAGATATTAAAATGGCCAATACGAATGTCGGCACTTTCATTAACTCCTGTCTTCCTTTTCGAAAATGATATCAAATAAAATGACAATACAAAATATCAGACAAAAGAACAGCAAGATATATTAATTGTTTGCAAGGTTTTTTGACTTAAAAAGACAAAAAGCTTGCATTTTGCGAACCCTATATTGAAACATTATGAACAAGGTGTTAGCATAATCAGTAGGAAGAAACGAAAAAGAAATGAGAATTGTTTGCTGATTTTTGACAGCTTTTATTTTATTTCCATTTTTTGATTTAACTTCCTGAAACAGTTATTTTTTGTGTGTCGAAAAATAAGGAAGATATGAGAAACTGATGACGCACAAAAAAAAGCATCGCCACTTTTCGTGACGATGCTTATTTTATATCGAAAAAATATTAGTGGTGGAACAATCTGATTCCTGTGAAAGCCATTGCCATATCGTACTTATTACACGTCATGATAACATGATCGTCACGGATGGATCCGCCCGGCTCAGCAATGTACTTAACACCGCTCTTCTTAGCACGCTCGATGTTGTCACC